>DASRFG010000022.1 GCA_035651655.1 Terriglobales bacterium | reverse complement strand
CCGACGTGTCTGAATTGCGTGTGACGAGCTTCTCGCGCGTATCAGCAAAGGCCAGGAAAACGCACCTAGCGCCACGACGAGATACGCGGCCAAAACTGGATGCACGGCTTTGAAGAATCGGCTGCGAACATCTGTGCCATCCACAATCCACGCGATCATGGGCGCAAACACGGGTAGCACATACATGAAGTGAATGACGTCTGCGCGCCCCACCAGGATTGATACCAATAGACCAAAGAAACTGCCCGTCATCAGGACGTAGTAAGAAGCCCTGCAGCCCGCAAGCCGGTGCCGGCGGAGCTGGACACTCCAGTAGATCAGCGGACCAACTCCGATCAGGGGCAGGATCGGTATGAAGAAAATTGGACTGACCACCAAAACCTTGATGATCCTAAAAGCCACCGGACCAGTCGAGAAGATGGCATGGCGCTCCGCCTCAGACCAGTTCTGAAATCCATAGGGTACGTGGTTGGCCAGAGTGTAGTGTCGCAAGGGCCATAACCAATCGGACAACATAATGTCGAACGCCTGATGAGCCGCGAAGTAGGCGCCTACGACGAACAATGGCCATGCCAGTCCGCCGGCAATCCAGATCAGGTTCTTACTGCGAAATACCTGCGCATTTGCTGACGAGCGGTAGATCAACACGAAGGCGAGCGACAGTCCAAGCAACAATCCTGCGCCTTTTGATTGCTCGAAGAGAATGGTCCATGAGGCGAATGAACCGAGTCCCAGTGCCCAGCCCGAATGCGGGGATTCCAGCAATCGAACAGCGCAGTAGATCGTGACAGATGCCAACAGGGTGCTGTCCCAGTTGTGCAGAACGAGGAAGCGGTAAGGGAGGGCCGTGAGCGTCACCAATGCCGCGACGAGCAGCGCGACTCGCCGCGAGCACACGCGCCGTGACAGCAAATAGCAAATGACACTGAGAACACCACCGAGCACTGCTAAGGCGAGTCTGGCGACCACGAACGAGTTTCCAAAAATCTTGAACAGTAAGGCAGTCCAGTAATACGAGCCGGGAGTGTAGAAGGAGAAGAAATCCCGATAGAGCACTTGTCCCTGCAAGATCCGCTGCGCTCCCTCGAGAATGATCCCTTCATCGGGCTCGATGGTCGAATATCGGCAGAAGATCGCGAGGTAGGCTACCGACATCAGCAGCAACCCCGCGCTTAGCCACCGTTCGGCTCGGACACGCTCGGGAATAAAGACGGGTAATTCTGCAGCAGGATGATCTTTCCCCAGAGGCGGCGCGCAGGGGTCAATCTTTAGGTTGAGGGCGGGCAATTGTGCGCTCCTTAAGACCCTTGACGGCGAGTTTGACGAAACTGTGGCTGATTCGGGCAAACCACCCCCCGGGTTGGATATTGCGTTTTTAGTGCCAGACATCGGGCCTTCTGGCGTGTTTTGGAGCCATTTTTGCTGCCTCGGAAGCATCTCGGCCAAGGTGTGTAGCGAGGCGATACCTCAGGCCGCGTTTTCGTGTTGCGCTCTGTATACAGCCGCAGGATAGGCGCCTGGGCAGGCACTCCAGGTGCGGCCTTGCTCTATGCGGCTCTGGTAAGTTGAAGGCTATAAGCGGCTTATCGTGGGCATTTCTGGATGTCCCCGTCCGTGACCGCACTGCCCCCTCAGTTCGTGGTAGCAGACTTGCTCACTACCAGCCAGGCGAAGTGTGAATCCCGTAGCCCACAACACGCTGGCGGAGACAATGGAATGCGCGGAGCCGCCTGTTCCCCAGGAGATCGAAGTCTCCGTCGTGATTCCATGCCTCAACGAAGAGCGCACCATTGCAGATTGTGTTGACCAGGCCCTCGCCGCTTTGCGGGACAACGAGATCAGTGGTGAAGTCGTGGTCGCCGACAATGGATCGGAAGACGGATCTGTCGAGATCGCGCTCGATCACGGCGCCCGTGTCGTACACGCAAGAGTCAAGGGCTATGGGGGCGCGCTAAGAAAAGGAATCGAAGAAGCGCGTGGAGCGTTCATCATTCTGGGCGACGCCGATGGCAGCCACGATTTCTCCGAAATTCCTCGCTTTGTGGCGAAGTGGCGGGCAGGCTACGAGTTTGTTGTCGGCAACCGGTTTCAGGGCGAGATCAAGGACGGCGCGATGTCCTGGCATCACCGCGCGCTGGGAACCCCAGTCCTCTCCTCGTTGATGAATCTCTTTTTCCGCACCGGGGTAGGCGATATCAACTGTGGTATGCGCGGCATGACCAGGGAAATCTCGCGCCGGCTTGATTTCCGCACCACCGGTATGGAATTTGCCGCCGAATCGCTGATTAAGGCGACCAAAGCTGGAGCGCGGCTCACAGAAGTTCCAATCACGATGTGGCCCGACCGCCGCAACCGGGCTCCTCATCTGCGCTCTTTCCGGGACGGTTGGCGGCACCTCCGGTTCATGCTGCTTTCGGCGCCGAATTGGATGTTCGTGCTACCGGGAACCCTGCTCCTGCTCGTCGGGATCAGTCTCGTTTTATGGTTGATGCCTGGTCCGCGCTTTGCCGGCAAGATTGGTCTTGACGTGCACACCTTGGCGCTCGGCATGATGCTGGCCTTGGTTGGCATGCATGTCATTTCGATCGGTCTATTCGTTAAGGTGTTTTCGTACACGGAAAGGTTGACCCGCAACCAGCGTTGTCTGGAACGTTGGCTACGAACCGTCAAACTGGAGCACGGCTTGCTTTTGGGGGCCGCACTGGCTGCGCTCGGCTTTGTCGGTGATGCGGTTGTGTTCTGGAAATGGGCATCTGCGGGCTTCGGTCATCTAGAGCCGGTGAGAACAGTATTTTTCTGCTCCGTGTCTTTCTTCCTTGGCATCGAAGTCATCTTCTCTTCCGTGTTCCTCAGCATGCTGGGGATCAGCCGGGCGACCTACATCGGCGACTAGCTCACCTTCTAGTCGGTGTTGTCGCCGCTAACTTGTTAGTTCCTTGTGACGCCGTGGCCGCTACCTGGCGCATCTTCAGGCCTACCCACAGGTGATTCAAACCCCATTGGGTCAGGAAATATCGCTTTCTTAAATGACTGAAACCGGCGCGCCTCAATCTGTCGACTATTTCCGAATCGAGCAGGTAAAAGGCTTCCTCGTTTCCCATCCCTCTTTCGGAATCCATATCCACATTCGTGCCGAAGATCCTGTCGTGCCATGCGACGACTCGATGTACAGCTAATTCAGCAACTGGATTCCCCATCGTGACCACGATCTTTCCGCCCGGTTTCAAACAGCGATACGCCTCCGTTAACTCAGCATCGCGATCAGGCTCGGGAACGTGATTTAGATTGGCAATAAATGTGACGGTGTCAAAAGACTCATCCGAGAAGGGGAACTGCGTCATATCTTCTACGATGTGCTCGTCCGTCAACCCATCGTAGCGAAAGACGTCAATGCCTTTTCCATTGCCGTTGAGCCAGGCCGTTACGAACTTGTTGCGATATCCGCAGCCGACGTCCAAACAGTATCCGGTCACCTCTTCGGCCACATAATCAAACCTCTCGGTGGCTAGCGACGAGAGTCCGAATTTGTCCTCGTGAAAGACGCTCACAGCTCTCAGTGGAAACGTGAGGAAATCTATGATCTTCTGCCCGGTATTGCGCCTCATCTCTGTGCCTCCCTCGTAAGCTCAGTGCAGTCCGCCATGGAAGGCGCATAAGGTGTCAGCGTCCCTCGATTTTTATCTGGCTCCAACAGCCAAACCTTTCGTTGATGGAAATACGTGAGTAAATCGCGATTCTGGCAGTCGCCCATGTCTCGGGCCCAAACCACTTTCGCGTGGTCGATGTCGGCATCGTTGTACACCCATTCTTCGAAGGGCTCGTGGGGCGGACTGTAACGCACAATGACCAGCTGAGGACCGGGCATTGATTGTGCCCTTTGAACCATTGCCGCGCGCCCGAAGCTCTCCGGGCCTTGCTGATACCATGCGGGCACCGGGGAGCGGGGGACGGGGAGATGCAGCGGAATCGCCGCAATGCGCAGAATGAACGACAAGACGCAAATCACGGCGATCGCCCTTGTGAGGAACAGTCCCGCAGGCTGCGCCCGCCATTCCCAGCGGCGAATCTGTCGTATTGCAATTAGGACGATGGCAATAACTAAGCCGGTCGAGGGGCTGGCGTAGTGGGGGAAGAAGAAACTCTCGAGCGCACAACCCACGACTATCACGGCAAACAGCATGAGCAAGAAGCGGGTGTTTGCGCTGAGAGCTTTCCAGGAAAATCCAACGGGGAGCACAATCGGCAACATCAGAAAGGGAAGGCTCAGTACCGGACCCAGATAGAAGGTCCAAGCGAGTACGAACTTCACCATCAACCCAATGGGAGTGCGCGAGATCTTATACGACTGCAATTCTTCCCCGACGTACATCTGTTTCATTACGGCGTGGCGATAAACGGGCTGCGGCGGCACCGATTGCCAGATGAAGAAAGGTGTGGCCGCATAGGTTTGCCGTTCCACCTGATATGGCAGGCGTGAAGGATTTCCTGTGACGCGCCACGAGTAAAAACCTAGCCCAGCCGCCGCGAAAACGAGCACCAGGCAAATCGGCAGGACAACCCTCGACATTGAATCGCGGAGCGAGGCCCGGTTTTCCGTCTTGAACATCCAGCCAAATAAAGCGATCGCGATTGGCAGAGAGAAAATAAATCCCTCATAAGGACGGCTACTTGCGAGAATGGCAAGACCCAGGGCCATCCAAATTGCGTCGCGTACACGAAGGGATCGACGAATGCGGGGCAGGGCACCGAGAACCAGTGCCGCGCCTGTAGCTGCCAATGCTCCTCCCCAGTAGCTGTTTGCCCAATAACTCAGAGTGCCAATCCGCAAGACTGCGAGCAGGCCACCAACCAAGGCCCATGGGGCGGGAAGCCATCCTTGCAGCATCCAACAAATGGCGGCACACATCAGGCCGGCCGACAGCCACACTGCCCAGAATGGGTGTTCGCCAACTACTTGTCCGAGGGCCAGCATTAATCCTTGTGCTGGTTGCGCAATGCACTGATAGGTCGGTTGCTGGATCAGACCAAAGGTTTCGAAATGCATCCACATCGGGTGGGTTGGATTTGTGGCGCGGCCATGCGCGAAGGTGTCGGCCGCCAACAGGTAGCAGAATTCATCATGAACGACAGGCTCCGGGACAGGCATCACCGGCAACAGAGCGGCCCGAATCGTGAGTGCCAGGACTCCGATGAGTACGATGCATAGGGTCGGACGTATTGCCAGCTTGCGCAAGGCGTCCTCGAATCGTCCAAACCGTCGTTCGCCGAGCCTCGGGAACGTTAAGGCGAGGACCACAGCCACTGCTATTAAGCCGCATTCGATCCACAGCATCTAGAATCCTGTTCCTTGCTTGGCGAACTCGACAGTGCGGTGAAAAAGGCTGCCGTCATGGGACGTTCCTAACAAGAACGGGGCGATGACTTAGCCTGATTTGAGCGATAGCAGTCGCGAGAACCGCGATAAGCGGAAACAACAAGTACAGCTCGTGCCTGGCGATCGCGACGAAGTAAAGTGGAGGTAGCCAAAACAGCACGATACAGACCCGGATGACCAGACTCCAGCCGCGAGCACTCGATGCAGCCAAATAAGGCAGAACCAGAAAGGCCGAAAGCGCCAACGGGCTTATATCATGAGCAAACATGTGAATGCCCGTGGCCAGCGACACCACGATGCTTACTGCAAAGAATCGATCAAACCACGCACCAGGCGTGCCGTTCTGGAATTGCCTCGCCGCCAGAACGATCATGATTGCTGAAGCAACGGCTACGATGAAGTGGATCACCGGAGCGCTGAGAAAACTTCCAAGGACCGTATTGCTGAATGCCTGCAACGTGGCCATGTCTGTAGCTTTGCCGTAAGAAAAATTATGGGCGTGCCCCGCTACATTCAGCATCAGGCGGACGTAGTCCATAATTCCTGCTAAACCTGCGGCAACAAACGAAAGCACAGCAAGGGCGGTAGCTGCCACGGCAAATCCACCGAACACCTTCCATTTGCGCCGCAGAAGAAAAATCAGGATGAGCGGAAGAACGAATTGAAACTTAAAGAGTCCCAGGCCGAGCCACAAGCCCGCCCTGAATTCCTTTCCTCGTTTCAGGCAGATGAATGCCAGGGCAAAGACGAGCAACAATAGCAAGGACGATTGTCCCTGGTAGAGCGCGATCCCGAGTGGCGGGAATGACATCCAGAGCGCTAGATAGGCAAGGTCACTCCGCGGAGACGGAGCATAAGGCCGGAGCAAGTAGGGAAGATACAACCACACCGCGACATTCAGAAGGCCCCAAATCAAGTATGCCGTCTTGTAATCAAGTCTCCCGAGTGGCGCAAGCAGCAACGCTTCAAACGGTGGATGCTCAAAGATCAACGGCTGCGCATGCGTGAACAGCGCAGCTTTGGTGCTTTGTTGTTCGGCCAGATCGTAAAGCTTTGCACCGCGTCCTTCATAAACCATCCTCGCGCCGATGTAGGTGACCGAGAAATCCGTCATCTCGATGGCCGGAGGGTGATCGGCCCAGAGCACAGCCCCGATAAGCAGAATTCCCGCGGCAAACCAGGCTATCGTTCCCTCAACCGACCTGAGTTTAAGGGAGGGAGCTAAAGCGGTCGCGGCGCTCATGGGCGAAGACTCCGCTTTGCCACCTCGCCTGCTGTAAAGTTCGGATCACGCTCGTCTGGTGAATTCTCTTCGGGCCAGTTGTCTTGGAAGGTTCCGAGTCGGGGCGGGTTGCTATCAGGTTCGAGACTCCAGACGCGGCGATCTTTGTAATATCGCAGCAGTTCCTGGTTCTGTGCTGGGCCCATATCGCGGGCCCAAACTACTTTTGAATTATCGATGTCCGCATTGTTGTAAACCCATTCCAGGGTGGCGTCGTGACTATCGCTATATCTCACGATAACAAGTTGGTTTCCCGGCAATGCTTCCAGTTGGTGCAATATACGAGCGCGTTCATTGCCGAAGCGCTCATCCTTGGTATTCCGCAGAGTTTGGATCTGCAGCGGGATCATCAAGACGAGACTAACGACGATTGCCCTGACTAGAAACTTGCCGGACGGTTGATCAAGGTAGCGCCAGTTTCGCAAGTGGCGGAATCCCTGAAGAACAATGGCGATGAACACTCCGCAAATGGGAGCGACATAGTGGATATTGAAGAATACAACGCAGACGCTTGCCGTGAAGCACGATGTTCCTATAACCAGCAGGGGCCTGACACGGCGGTCCCGCACGATCCGGCGGATTGAGAACAGCGGAATTGTGAGCAGCGGACCAAAATAGAATCCCCACGTGAACAACAGCTTTTGCGCCGTTTGCCGCACGAATCCCAACGATGAATGCGCTTGTACGAAATGTGAGAGTTCCAGGCTTTCGTAGAATTGCCGCATCGGCTGGTGGCGAAACGCACGGTGCAATTGCGGATGTTGCCAATAGAAATACTGGGCCATTGCATACGTGTCGCGATTCACCTGCTGAGGCATGCGCAAAGGGTGCCCGGTAACGCGCCAGAAGTAGTAGCCAGTGGCCGTGCCCGCGAGCACAAGGACAATTGCGACCGGTAATACGCTTTGTCGAACAATGGTCTTGCTGGACTCGCCTCGTCTATGAAGAATCGACCATCCCAGAACGGCCGTGCAGATGGCGCTAAGCACGAGACCTTCATACGGTCGTGTATTGACGAGCACGCCAATTCCCACTGCGAATAGCACTGCATCGCTAACGCGAGCCTTTCTGGTCAGCCGCCGCAAGCTGCCGAGTATGAGCGCTCCGCCGGTGGCCGCAAGCGCGCCTCCCCAATAGCTGTTGTCCCAGTAGCTGAAGACACCGAATCCAAGGACTGGAAGGAGCCCTCCCAACAACGCCCAGCCTGGCGGGAACCATGCCTGCAGCATCCAGCAGGTCGCCGCGCACATCAGGCCCACACTGAACCAGACCCCCCAGAAGGGATGTCCGCCAAGTATCTTTCCCGCTGCGAGGAAGACCCCCTGCAAGGGTGGATACATCGACGCATAGGTAGGTTGGAAGATGACGTGGAATGTCTCAAAGTGTCGCCACATGGGATGTGGCGGGTTCGCCAGCCGGGCGTGGGCAAACGTATCGCCCGCAAGAAGGTAGCTGAACTCGTCATTGAGCGCCGGTTGTGGCAGGGGCAGGACGGGAAGCAGCGCGAGCCTGAGCAACAGTGCTGCTAACCCACATACTAGGACACTAGTCGTGCGGCGCCGGGCGATTGCTCCAAAAACACTCTCGGCTTTTTGAAACCACGTGGAGCCTAGCTGTGGGCGCAGAAGTGCGATCAGGAACGCAAGCGAAGCGAGTAAGGCTGCTGGGCCTAGCAGGTTGAACATCTACCGCGCTTCCTCCTTTCGTTGCAACGCGTTTAGCCAGGATCGCTACGGGTCAAATTTATCTCCTGCACGGCTCGCCTCATCACGAGTGGAATAAGAGCGAAACGCGTTCTTCGAACCACCGTCCGGCTGCTTGAAACCGTTCCCCGAGTGAACGGAAGTTCCACCCGTATTCTTTGTTCCACACCGTGCGCATGTACCAGACTTCCTGTAACTTGTCCCAGTAGCGGGCGCGAGCGTCGGCGTCGAAAGCGGCCGCGCCAAGTTCCTCGCGTGCGATAGCGAACTCGACTGGGGCGGATTGCGGTAATCGATGCGCATACCCGTATTGCCATTGAATCTCTGTAACGGCGCACTTCCAATACGCTCTCGCAACCTTCTCTTCCAGGGCACGCTTCTCGGAAGGCATAGAACGAGCTACACGCAGGAATTCGATTGGCGGATCTTCACGAAGCCGATACTGGGGCTGTAACGTCGCGTATCCGAGCAACCCAATAATAACAGCGACGACCAGCGCATCGAATTTACGGTTGACCAGCATGTCGGCCCCACGAGCGATCAGCCGCACTAAGCGTTACTGCTCGTCTTGCCAGAAACGGATCCGCATCACGTGATGCCTGAGGGTATTTGTGCTCGCCTTCAACGTTTGAAGTCCTTTCAAAGAGGATCGTCAAGTCGTCCTGGTAAGCCGTTTTCCAACCGGGATCCATCTTAAGAACATGCGCCAGAGGCTCGTTAGGGGGAAAGAAAACGTATCGTATGTGGTATTTCTCCAGTATGGCGTTTGAGTCCTTCAACGAGAGAAGATTGAGATAGTCTTGAAGCACGCCGGCATACTCAAAAATGTCGACTCGACTGTCGACGAAGATTTTCAGATCTCGGTTACTCCAGCCGAGATATCCTCCCCACAGATAAAAATTCAACATTGGGCCGGCAGGTGGATGGGCCTGCAAGTAAGGCAGTGCTTTCGACGGATAATTCTCGTCCACCGATCGTTGCAACTCAGCATTGCTCGGCCAGTAATGAATCATGCCGCCAATCAATGCCAGGACAACAACAGCATTGATTATCGGTGTCTCCAGTTCCGGCCGGTAGGGCGCGAAGAAATCGAGTGCCTTGGCCAGGATGGGCGCCGCCACAATCGCGAGCAGTACCAGGAATCTCGTATAGGTGAGTCCGCTATACAGTGCGAACAGAAATACCAGAAGCTCGGCCAGCATCCACCGCGAACGCCGAACCAAGGCTGTGATCAGAAAGGCAATGATCATCACCAGCACGATCTTGCCGCGCATGGTGTGAAAGTCTACGGAAACCCATTCGGCGACGTGGGCGATATTCAACTTCTGTCGAAATGCCAGGTCAAAGGGATAAACAACCAGGCGCCATCCAAATGGATTCACGAACAATGAGGCGACACTCGCTGCCCAGGTGATGGCGAGCTTGCGAAACTGACTTGCGGTCCACGGCTTCGCGTCAATTAATCCCCAACTACCTCTCACCAGTCCGGCGACAACTATGATCGAGAAAATGATCAGAGCAAGCAGCCAGGAGCCGTGCGTGTTTGCCCAGATACAGAACAATGGCGGAATGAGCCATAACGGACCTTTGTTCTGCTGCCGGAAGCGTTGCAGGATGATCAGCAGGACTACCAGATAGACATAGCCAAATAGAATTGTCCGCGGACCGAATGAGACTGAGCTTAGAAAGACCGCCAACGCGCAGGCCGCCACCGACGCTTTGAAGTTACGGCTCTCGCGATAGGACAGATACAAAAGTCCCAGAAAGATTGCAGCCATAAGCGCGAGCGATAGCGACTTCACTCCCACCAGTCCGAATGCTTTCCAGGCAAAGTAGTACGGAATCTCCGAAAGCCACTCGTGGTTGATCCAAGGTGTAGCAGGCACCGTGAACGAGTACATATCGTGATCTGGCATCTGGTGATGCTGGATCAGATATTCCGCGTTTCGCATGTGCCACCAGATATCCGGATCATTCATGCCCCTGCGAGCGAGCAGGAACGGGAGCGCCAACAGGATTGTGGTTAGTACAACCTGAAAGGGAAATACGACTAAAAGGCGGGCTCGCAATCCCGCCAGTAAGGAAGCTCCCCGCGCACTAGAAACTTCAGGTTGCGCAGGCGCTTCCAGGACCTCTCTTTCTTCGATTGGAGCACTTGAGTGCACAGGAGTCTCCGCAGCGTAGCGTGCAATTGCCATGCCAAGACGCAGTAAGTTTGGCGGAGTTAGCAGCCTTATGCAGAGCCGAGTTTCCTCGCTAAGGTACGGGAAAACCGCCTCTTTCGCGAATATGGATAAATGGGGTGTATAGCAATGTATTCACCCCAAGTGGCTGACGTGTCATCAATTTGCGGTGGCGACCGGCGGCGTGGCACAGGCGAAACCCCGCTCCTGGCAGGGGTTTTGGCTTAAGATAGCTTGTACAAAATATTGACATGCCCTAACTTTAGTGCTACTTTCCGCTTGTGATGTGGCGTGCGCGAATTTCGAGTATGTCGCTGTTATTCGCGAAGATGCGGTCAAGCTGATTTCCCTCCCTTACGACCGCTCGAGTTTTTCTCCCCCCTTCGTGCAATGCGGCGCACGTTGGAGCTATTCAAATTCTTCCTGGCTTGATCGACAGTAGGGTTTGAGCTTTAGCATAGTAAGAATCGAAGTACGCGTACTCCCCATCCTCCTCCTGGCACCTCCTCCCTCATTGCGGGGTGCTGATCGAAAAGCGACCTCTTGGCACCGAAATGGAGATCGGTTGTTCGTCCTCTCCGTGTTGCTTTTATTCGATCGTCTCAGGTGACAACTAAATGATTGGTAGCCAGCCCGACTCGGCGAACCGAGAACAAGCTCCTAAGCACATATTGTTGATTGATCAGGACGAGGCCTTCGCCAACGCGCTCCAAACCGTGCTCGGCGAGGGTTACAGTTTGCGGCATGCATCGAGCATGAAGAGCGCGGTGGCCGAATTGAACTCGAAATGCCTCGATGTCATTCTGCTCAATCTTGACCTTGAAACGGGTGATTCCCTTCCTCTACTGAGGGTTGCGTCCGAACGCGTTACTGCGCCTCCCGTGATCGCATTCGGCTGGGACGTCCGTCGCAAACGAGCCATTCAGGCATTTAGAGAAGGCGCCGTCGACTTTCTCGAGCAGCCACTGGATATCCAGGCGCTGAGGTTTGCCCTGGAAGCCGCACATCGCCGCGCGACCTTAGCTCGAGACCTTGCTGATGCACAAACATTTCTTCCCAGCACCCATGTGGAAGGGCTCCTGGGAAACAGCAAGGCGATGGGACAAGTCAACGATGTCGTTCGGAAAGTTGCGGGTGTGTATACATCTGTCCTGCTCACTGGTGAAAGTGGTACCGGAAAAGGCGTCGTGGCTAAGGCCATTCATAACCTTGGGGGCCGCTCCAACAAGCCGTTTGTTGCGTTCTCGGTCTGTGCATTTCCCGATTCGCTCATCGAGGAAGAGCTGTTTGGCCATGAAAAGGGAGCATTTACCGGCGCCCACCAGATGCGCCGCGGACGTTTTGAAGAAGCCAATGGCGGAACCATTTTCCTGGACGAGATTGGCGATCTGGCACTTCCGTTGCAAGCTAAGTTGCTGCGCGTTCTGCAGGAGCGGACGGTGGAGCGCCTGGGATCGAACCTTTCCCGCCCAGTCGATGTTCGCGTGATCTGTGCCACCAGCCGCAATCTGCAGAAGATGGTTCAGCAGGGCACGTTCAGAGAGGATTTGTATTTCCGTATTTCGGTCGTGAAGATACACATGCCTCCGCTTCGCGAACGAGACGGCGATCTTCCTCTGCTGGCGGCCTATTTTCTGCGGACTTTCGCGAAGCAGCACAACAAGCGGGCGCGTACTTTGTCGCCAGGGTTTCTGGCCGCTCTGGCCCGCCACACTTGGCCCGGGAACGTTCGCGAGCTGCAGAACGTGATGGAACGCAGTGTCGTGCTGGCGAACGGTAACGAATGTCTCGGAGTGGGCGACCTCCCGGATGAGTTGAGAGACACGACTATCTCGGAAGACATTCCCGCCGGATCGTTTCAGGAGTCGGTGCAAGCGTTCAAGAAAGAATTGGTAAGGTCAGCCCTGAATATGCACGGTGGCAATAAGCTCAAAGCTGCTCGCGAACTAGGCATCAGCCGTTGTTACTTACATCGCCTGCTGAACCAGTTCAACATGGCCGGGGATGCGGTTATTCCAATCGATATCGAGGAGCAGGAGGCTGCAGAGAACTTCGAACCCATGGCAATGGGGCTGCGAAGGGTTGTGTGAGGTTGAGCATGATGGGCGGAAAGCGCTCGCGTCTGCGATGTGAGACAGGGCAGAGCTTGCTCGAAACTATCCTGATCATTCCTCTGCTGCTCCTGATCATCGCTAATGCCATCAATTTCGGATACTTCTTCTTGATGGCTCTGAACCTGACGTCAGCATCACGAAGCAGCACGTTGTACTCAATCATGGGTTCGGCGACGCCTGCCAGTACTGGTTTTGCTCCCGCCGGGCCGACGACTTCAATCACTTCAGTCAGCTATCTTGCATATCAGGATCTCACCGGTTCGGTTTCCGCGCCCACCGTCAACGGTTCGGTGCAGGTCTGTTCGCCATCCGTAGGGATAACCAATCCAGGCACCACGACTACCACCACCACCTGCAGCAGTTTTCCCTCGACGGCGACATTCCCAGCTCCACACTCCGACCCGGAGCTTAATTCCAGCAACACAGCGACCGCTTTCATTCTGAACCGGGTTGATATTCGTTACGACTTTTCGCCGCCGCTTCCCGCAATGCCTTTCAATCTGGTTGTACTCCTGAGCCCAGCGTGCAGCTCATCAGGCGGGAATACCACGTGCACTTTTTATCGTCACGCCGAAATGCGAGGTATGTGAGCTAGTGACTCGCAGGATGAACATGAGGAGAGTGCAATCGAACAGCGCCGGTCAGGCTGCCGTAGAGTTCATGCTGGTGGTCGTGTTTCTAATGCTGCTCACGGTATGCATGCTCGAACTCACGATGATGATCTATGCCTACAGCATTCTTGCTGACGCTGCCAAGGAAGGCGTGCGTTACGCCATTGTGCATGGCAATACCGGCGGAATTCCCAGCGGTCCGGCCTGTCCTTGTGGAGACATCGATGGGCCACCCGCGCCATCTGGAACGATTCCCGGCTACGGCAGTGGCTACGGTGTGGTTCGAACTTACGCGCAGTACTCATTACATGATGTGACTTCGGCAAACATGACTGTAACCGTCACCTATCCGGACAGCGCAAATCCTCCGGCGAACAAGCCGCCGAACCGCGTGCGGGTCGCAGTCAGCTATCCCTATGATCCATTCTTCGGCCTGGGATGGCCGACCGTTACGCTGAGCGCCGCTGCCGAAGGCAGGATCATGTATTGATGTTTGCGGAATGGAGAGTCCAGCTATGAGGACAATGCCCTGGAAGCGACGAAATGCGTCAGCATCGAAAGAGGCAGGCCAGGCGCTTCTTCTATTCATACTCATCCTGGGCCTTTTCCTGCTTGGCGCCTTGTGCTTTGCAGTCGACCTCACGAACCTCTGGTTTCATCGCCAGGCCGCCCAGACAGCGGCTGATGCGGCGTGCACTGCCGGCGCCATGGATCTGCTCGCTGCCGCCCAGGGAGCCGCTACTGGCCATCAGGGTTTCACAACAGGAACCGCGTTTGACTGCTCTTCCGTCTCCACCTCCGCATATCCCGTTTGCAAGTATGCAAACTTCAACGGCTATGACAGCGCCAATACGACACCCGGAAATCTGGTGAGCGTGAGCTTCCCTTCGACTCCTCCGGGTGTCACCGCGCCGCCCAGCGCGATAGCGCCCACTGCATTCATACGCGTCGATGTCCTTGACCGCACGCAGACCTTTTTCGCGGGTCTGCTGAATGGCAACACGACCCGCGATGTTCGCGCATTCGCAACCTGTGGAGTTGTCCTGGCGGCTTCACCACTCCCGCTGCTGGTGCTCGACCCGCATAACCCTGTGACAAGGCCGCCACAAGCCGCGTTGAATGTTCAAGGGACGCCCACCATCAGGATTGTTGGAGGACCAACACAGAGTATCCAGGTGAATTCTGACAGAATCGCTAGCTCGTGTGGACAAAGTAACTGCGCGAATAATCTTCCTTGGGGAACGGCGCAAATTGATCTCAGCCAGGGTGGACCCAACCTGACTGGCAGCGACATGGGACTCTGGGGTGGTCCCGTAAGAGCGCCGGCTGGCTTCACTCCCGGCACAACCGGTCACTGGATATCGCCCTCCTTTCCCATTAGCGATCCCTTCGCGCAAGTCTGTGCTCCCGGGCAGACGGGATGCCCATCGATTAACGGAAACACGCCGCCACCCGTACCTACAGCGGTTCCGATACCTCCGACGGATGCGCTTGCTCTCACTCCGCCGTGTCTGACTATTCCCTGTCAGGTGCCCTATCACTTCCACGGTTGCCCGGATGTGGCGGGGTGCCAGTTGTACGAGCCCGGAATCTACAGCTCGACGGCCTTCCCCCAAGGCATCCGGATTGGCCCGGGCGGTAGTGGCGTGACCGCTATTTTCGATCCTGGAATCTATTACGTTCAACGCGGCTTGCATCTGCTGTCGGGTTCGCTGGTGCGACCGGGTACTGGACCCAGTTACACCGGGGCGCCAGGCGGTACAGATGGCGGAACCTTCTTTTACTTCGATAATACCGGCGGTGGCACTGCCACTGTCGATGTGGTTTCGAATTCAGGGTCGCGCACAACCGGAATCGACAACTTCAGTACTTTGACTGGACCGGTGACCTCGGGCGGGACTTCCGCCTATCAATATGGGGTCCGATGCACAAGCGGTTCTACAGTCCCGAGTAATCTGCCGGCCACACTTTCCGGAAACATACTGCTGGGTATTTGTACCGGATACTACGGCGATCCTCTCGGCGCCAGCGATCCGCTCGGAGTGCAGCGCGGGTTCCTTTTCTTCCAGGATAGAAAGGGACTGTCGGTTCAGCCAAGCTGGAATGGTGGTGGCATGTTTCTTCTGGCCGGCACAATGTACTTCCATTCCTGCAATGCCGCCGGCACAGGCGTGGGATGCGGCGCGCCGGGCACCTACTACAACGACGTATTTACCCTGCAAGGCAACTCCGGATCGAATACATACGTTCTTGGCTCGATCGTTACCGACAATCTGACGCTGGGCGGTAATTCAACCATTGTTATGGATCTGAACCCGACCGTCGCTTATAGCACGCTGAAAGCGAGTCTGCTGCAGTGAGAGAGTGCCTGCGCCCCAAAGTTACGGGTCAAAGAAGCGATTCAGTTTGCGCGCACAAGTGCTGGTGCTAAACCATGGGTGCGTTACTCGACGTCGAATCTGCAATCCGTGAATTGAAAAAGCCGAAGACGGCGCCAAAATCGCTTACGTTTCTTGAAGTGCGATCCGGTTATCGCCCCGGTTGGACGTTAGCGTCCTCATTCGTCCTTCAGGGATGCGCAGTTGCGCTCATTGCTTTTCTCGCGCTCATTCCACCCCGCATCACGCGCCCATCGCACCTGCAGCTTGTAAATGTGGTCGACTTCAGCTCTCCCGATCACGTCGTCTTTCTTCCATCGGTGGGAGGAGGCAGCGAGGGCAATCGCGTTGGCACTCGCGGCAATTCAAGCGGGAACCCGACACCACCGGTGCGCGGCAGCGCAGGTTTCAGCTACCCGGGCCCGCAAGCGACCGTGTCCGATCCACCGGAAGCGTTCAATCCCACGCAGACACTGTTGCAACCTGCCCTGAAAGATTTGCCGGCTCTGCATGAATTCGTTCCGTTGCCAAATGTTGTGCAGATGGCTACGGCTTCCGATCCAACTACGGCGCGCATCGTGGTCAAACCTTCGACTCGCGTAGCAGCCAGCGATCCGGTAGCGCCCAGCGTACAACTGCAGCCTCCGAAGCTCGCACTCCCATTGGCGACTGCGACCTTGCCGGCGATGGCCCTCCCCGATTCATTCGGATCACGCAAGCCGGTCGAGAGGCCAACCGAAAATCCGATTGCTCCTCCGGTGGAGGTCTCCGAAGCTCCGAGTCGAGGCCCAGATCCAAAGAGTCTTCTGTCGCTCAGCGCTATACCTGCTCCCCCGGACGTGCCCACCAACTTTCCGCACGCCGAGGCGAGGGGACGGTTCGCAGCTTCACCAGACCCCTTGGCGCTAGTATCGCAACCCGCGCCGGGGGCAAAATCTGGAGGTGCATCCTCTGGAAGCGCGGGCATTGGCATTAACAGTGACACTGTTGCGGCCGATGCCGCCGGCACGAGAGACACAGCCGCGAAAAGCGTGCTCGGGACCCCCGGCGGGCCTGACGGACGCAGCTCTGGGACCGGGCTCGCAAAGGGACGCGGCACTGGCGACGGCGGTCTTGGAGTAACGATTGGGCGTGGGTCGGGCACTGGAGTTGGGATCGGCAACGGCTCCAGCGCATCGGCCGCCAGCGGCGGTGGTGCAGGCAATGGGGGCGGATCCGGAACGTTTGCGGGAATCACGATTCACGGCGGCGGATACAGGGGCGGCACCGGCGCCAATCTTCATCCTACGCTGGCGCCACGAAATGCTTACGGAATGACCATTGTGTCCACCGCAAGCAGCGGTGGTGGACTGGCCGACTTCGGTGTCTTCTCCGATGAAAAGGTATACACCGTCTTCATGGATATGCGGGAGACGGGCGCTGAGCACGCGCCCGCGTGGACACTGCAATATGCTGCGGCTTCCGGGAACAAGACTGGAGGCGTAATCGTTGCGCCGTCACCTTTGGTGCGGCCCAGGCCGCAGCTGCCTGCTTCTTTACTCCACAAATATCCCAACGCAATGGTCGTCATCTCGGCGATGCTGGGCACCGCTGGGCATTTGGAAGACATCGCCGTGAAGCAGACCCCGGACGCGCGACTGATTCCTGCCATTCTCACTGCGTTGGACAATTGGTACTTCCGGCCGGCAGAGCTGGACGGCCAACCCGTGCCTCTTAAGATCTTGCTAGGCATTCCCCTCCTTTAATAAGTGGCTGAAAAACTTATTTTAAGTTTGAGCCTTGAAGGGGGCGCGGCTTCAGCATCGCCGGTAAGTCCTTCATTCTGTCATTCCGAGTTCCCCATAGCCGCGTTTGCTCGATGGGAGCCTGTCCTGAGCGAGCGCAGCGACTCGAAGGGAGGCGCGGAATCTGCAGCTTTGCCTACCTGCTTTTTGCTAGCCGACGGTCGTCCCAGCATTCTCACGCGGCGGTAATTGTGTTGTGAACCTCTGTTACCGGACGCCACGAGAGCGATTGACAATCCTTTTTTAATAAGTGACACTGCAAAACAGATTGAAATACTCGCATCGCGGTGCCAGCCAGCAGTATTCTGCTATTGACGCAGCTTTTCGTACCAGGATCTGCACCGAACCTGAGAGGCTATGACGACCATCGCGCTGCGCAATGAAACTGCAAGACTGCTTCGCTCTCGCTACACCTTTGTTGTTTTGCAGGTTCTGGATCTCGCGACCACGCTGCTTGCTTTCGAGCTGGGAGGAGTCGAAATGAATCCTCTTGTTGCAAGATTGGCTGCATTTCTGGGCCCGATCGGCGGTATTCTCTGCAGCAAGGCCATCGCGTGTCTCATAATCTTGCGGGTCCGCCGGTTGATGTGGCTCGCCAACCTCATTTACACCGGGGTGGTTTTCTGGAACTGCCTAATCTTGTTCGCGCTGACGCATGCACACCGATAGCAGGCCTCTGTATGCCAGTCTCCTGATTCATCTTCGCGTAGTCGTTGGTTCAGCTACGTCCCAAGTCATGGCGGTTGGCCAGCACCGCAAGTTCAAGGCGGCTGGAGACTTTCAGCTTAGCGAAGATGTTGCTGAGATGGCGTTTGACGGTCTCCTCACTGATCGAAAACTGAATGCCAATTTCGCGATTGCTTTTACCGTCACGAATGGCGGAGACAATCTCGCTTTCTCGCACGGTAAGTCGCGAGGCAGGGTTGCTGTCGGGTTGGTCGAGCGCCGCGCGCTGCCGCGAGCTTAGCCAGGTGGTGATGATGTCCTTTCCCACCCAGAATTCTCCCTCGAAGACGGCGCGGATGGCAGCGAGCAGCTGTTCCGGGGGAGAAGCCTTCAAAACGATTCCGCGCGCGCCGAGCTGAAACGCGGAGTTCACTTCGGGTCCATGGATGCTTGCGGTCAGGACGATGGTGTAAACCGGCACTTCGTGCTCGGCCAATTCGCGCAGGGCGGCGATCCCGGGCATTCGCGGCATAGCGAGATCAAGGAGCAGGACGTCGGGCCGGAGTTTGGCTGCCAGCGTTACTGCCTCCTTGCCGTCAGAAGCTTGACCGACAACCTCGAAGTCCGGCTCACTCCCGAGTAAACGGCGAACACCGTCGCGGAAAATGGCGTGATCGTCGGCAATCAGGATCTTTATCTTTTGCTTCGTCATCTCACGCGGTAGTGATCTGTAACGTCTTCGGAAATGTAATTTCCAGTCGCGAGCCCTGTCCGGGACGAGACTCTATTGAGAGTTCTCCTCCGATCGCCCGCACCCGCTCCTTGATCGCGAAAGGACCTCGTCGCGACTTCTCAAGCTCGGCAGAGTCATATTTGCCCGCGAATTCAAAGCCCCGGCCATTATCTTCGATCGTCAGGGTACAAAAATCCTTCTGCGAGTCCAGCCGCACCAGCACGTTTTCTGCCCCGCTGTGCTTCAGAACGTTGGCCAAGGCTTCTTGCACGATTCTGGCCAGCTCCCGGCATGTGTTGAGGGGAAGGTTTAAATCGGGATTATCACAAACGAAATCGGCCGAAATACCTGTATCGTAGCGATAGCGCTGGACCATTCCGCTGAGGAAATCAACCACGTGCCGAGGATCAATCTCGATCGGCTTCAATTGCTGAATCAGGGTGCGTATATTTGCGGCTTCTTTTTGTACGAGCTCCTGCAGTTCCAGCAATTCCTCCCCGTACTGCTTTTCGTCCAGTGGAGTGGTTCGCAGAGCATAAAGCCGGAATGCGATTGCGTGCAGAGACTGGATCACTCCATCGTGCAGATCGCGCGCAACCCGAGCTCTCTCCACCGCGGCAGTACGAGAACGCAGGCGGCGGAGAAGGTACACGTTAAGCACCGCCGGCGTAACCTGCAGGGTGAGCTCCTGCAAGAAGCGTAATTGCGATTCGAGGTGGCCTTCTGGTTCGAACAGGAAGAGCTCTCCGGACAAGTCTGGTCCTGCCGAAACCTTGGTCACCAACAATTTTCCGAAGTCGTGTTCGTCAACGAAATCGGCGCTGAGCAAAGCATTTTCCCGGCGCAGGCGCCGTCCATCGCTTTTCAAGCAGTACGCGCTGTTATTCTTGCCTTTCCGCCAGGCGGCAGCGAAGCAGGATTCGGGTAGAACCACGGCATACTTCTGCTCTTCGGAAGTGTCGATATCTCGATCGGTAAACACCGGCTCAGCCATGCCTGGCAACATCTCCATGCGCCAGCAGTGCGCAGGCGGCGCTCCTGCCTTGCCGGCAATCAGCATCACCTCTTTTGCACCGAAGACATCCAACGTGTGCTGGAAAGCCGCGTATAGAGTACCTTTCAGACCGGCATCCACGCGAGCCCGCGCGGAGATTCGCCCGATCGCGATAGCCTGTTCCCGCCGCCTCTTCTCCGACTCGGATAGATAGCCGATGAGCACGGCAAAAATCGCAACATAGGTACTGCTCACAATAAAAAACTCGACATCAAACTTGCCGCCCAGCCACAGAGCCAGCGAGCGGTGCGTCAGCAGAATAGTCTCCAACGCAACCAGCGCGACAATGGCAACCGCCGTCAGCAGTGCCTGAAATCGCCCCCACCGGAATGCAGCCCCTAACAAGGCAAAAATGAAGAACATAAAGAAGGGGCTGGAGGAGCCATTGGTGAAAAAGACGATAATGCCCGGCCACAAGACGTCGACGATGTGAATAGCCCACGCGGCAGAAGATCTAATTTCATCTCGCCAATGAACCAGGAGCAGAATCGAAATCGCGTGAGCGGAGTAAACGAACACCAACACGTAGACGAGCGTTTCATATCGAAAAGGTCTGGCAGCATCCAGGTAAAGCGCCAACAGCGACGTCAAGGCAAGCACCAGGCGCGCAGTGGCAAGAATCCGTTCCGTACGACTCAATTCGTCGGGGGCACTGTCAATTGGCAGCTTTTGCCGGACGGAGCTTAGGAATGGCAAGCCCTTCATAACAATTGGCAGATTATATGTGCGCGGTATGGCGCGGGCAATTGTGAGCTCTGTCAACCCCCCATGGGCTGAGGTCCCCAAACACGACCTTTTTTGACCGAAGAAATGTCTTTAGCAGTTGCGGAGTTCACCAGTGAGGGCAGCCCTCATCTAGAAACAATGTTAGCCCTACAACAAAAGTTGTAGTCAGATCTGCAACTTTGAATGCAGGCCAATTACAACCATCGCGCAATTGTCATGTCGGGTGCCCGCGACTACCTTGATAGTGCCAAAGAGGTCATATCTAGAAAGGCAGGATTCTCGGGGGAGGGGATCCTGCCTTTGTAGTTTGTGCCTCGAGCTACGGGAATTCGAGCGCCTCACGCAATTCCGGACGTAGGAGAGTGTCGCGTCGCCACGCATTGCCGTAGCAACGACCGCTTTGCTGCCTCTCGCAACACCAGCGATGGAAACTTGCTCCGTAGTTTGTGTCGCTGGTTTTAGCGGCGCCCGCGGCGGGCGCAAGCTAGCGCGATGAGAGCACACAGCCAATCGCGGCGGTTGACGCGAGTTGTCTCTTCTGCCACCTTCTCTGGCCCGGACCAGGCGTGCGCGACGGCAGAGGGCGCGAGACCGCCGCGCTTCAATGCGCCAGCGCGCCAGCGCGGGCTAGCGAGTTCGCATTGCCTTGATACTCTTGATCAGGTCCGGCATGCAGCCCATGGAGTTTGCTCCGAGATGTTGCGAAAAGCACCCCGACCTGCTGCCTCGGTGCAAACAACGAGTTTGGTGAGCGCGGAAGGAATCGAACCTTCAACCTACTGATTAAGAGTCAGTTGCTCTGCCAGTTGAGCTACGCGCCCGGATCGACGACAAGGACTGTTACTGCGGCTGGGGTGCGGTGCACGCGACCACGTTGCAGACCAA
>DASRFG010000021.1 GCA_035651655.1 Terriglobales bacterium | reverse complement strand
GCGCATGGTGGCCAAGGGCCTTGGAAACAAAGAAATCGCGGCCGCGCTGAACATCGCCGAGGTCACGGTCAAGCTACATGTCAGCCATGTCCTCGAGAAACTCAATGTAAGGGATCGAACCGAAGCCGCTACCGCGGCACTCCACCGCGGAATTATTTCTCTCGAGTAGGCGGTAAACTACCAATTGTCATAAGTAGTGCCCCTATACAAAAGAAGTATGGTGCATCCACCTGATTGCATAGCAGAATTGTCTCCGCTCGTCTCATAAAATGCTTGATCGCCTGCAGTCCGTCGAACTCTTCCAGGAGGAGCCTATGTCCCGCCCGCTTGATCGTGTCCACAACGTTGCCCGTCGCCTGATACTGCTGGGGAGCGTGCTGTCCCTGTTCTGCATCTGTGCTCTCGCCCAGGTCACGTCCGGCACAATGTTTGGCACCGTCACGGACCCGAGCGGCGCCATGCTCAGTAACGCGACCGTGACGGTGACGAATCCCGCAACCGGTTTGACGCGTACTATGACGACATCCGAGGCGGGAACCTTCATCGTCCCGAATCTGCTACCCGGCACATATACGATCAGCGTCGAAGCTCCGGGGTTCAAGAAACTCGAAAAGACTGGAGTAGTCTTAAGTGCGGCGGATAGGCTGAACGCGGGCCAACTCGTACTCGCAGTCGGAACCACTACAGAATCGGTCAGCGTCACCGCCGATACTGGCGAACTCCAATTGCAGTCCAACTCCGGCGAGCGCTCCGATCTTATTACCGGCAAACAGCTTAACGACGTCGCAATGAACGGCAGGAATGTGCTGGACTACATGAAGCTGATCCCGGGTGTGATCAGCGGATTCAACGGTGCCGTTTCCGGGACAGGGGGAATTGATGCGTTCAACATCAACGGCACGCGTGCGAATCAGCATGAATACACCATTGATGGGGCGTCAAACGTTGACACCGGGAACAACGGCGGCACGCACGTCACCTTTAATCCGGACGCCATTCAGGAAGTGAAAGTGCTGACCTCTAACTATCAAGCTGAGTTTGGCAAGGCCGCTGGCGGACAGGTGGCGATCGTCAGCAAGGGCGGCACTAACGATTGGCATGGCAATGCGCGATTTTTCCACCGCCACGAAAGTTTGAACGCTAACGAGTGGTTCCATAAGAAGAACCAACTGCTTGAGACAACTCCTCACAACGACCCCGCTCTGTACCGCTACAACGACATTGGATACCAAATTGGTGGCCCGATTCGAAAGAACACACTTTTCGTATTTTGGAGCCAGGAATTCTATCGGCAATTAATTCCTATCGGTGGGACTTCAACTTTTTACACACCAACTCAATTGGAGCGGCAGGGCGATTTCTCACAATCAATCGACGGCAACGGCAACCCGATTGTAATTGCCGGCCCAGGAATCACGAACAATAAGATCGACCCCACACAACTTTCGCCGGCACAGCAGGCGATCTTTACCCAAGTACAAAATATCCTGAATCTTTATCCACTACCCAACGTAA
Source organism: Terriglobales bacterium (assembly GCA_035651655.1). NCBI lineage: Bacteria > Pseudomonadati > Acidobacteriota > Terriglobia > Terriglobales > Terriglobales bacterium. Next base: position 3,028 of record DASRFG010000021.1, on the reverse strand, counting down.
GCGGCTTCGGTGTCAATGGCCAGAACTACAATTTCTCGCAAGCACTCTCCGGCAACGCTCCGCGGCGGGAAGATATTCTTAGGATCGATTACCAGATCAACGACAAGAATCGCCTGTTTGGAAGGTGGATTCACAACGCGGAGACCGATACCTCCCCGTTTGTTCCGTTTCCAGGTCCTTTCGGCATATTTGCTTGTTCTTCCTCCATCAACTTCCCGGGTGGCTGCACGCAGAGGCATCCTGGCTGGAATCTCTCGGTTAACCTGGTCAGCACCATTCGCCCAACGCTGTTGAACGAGTTTTCCGTCGGCCCTAGTCACACTCTTTCAACGGCAGATGGGACCAATGGCAACATCTCCCTCGCCAAGAATGGCATCAGCCTGCCGCTGCTTTATCCCTCGCAAACCATACCGGACCTATATTTCAACGATCTTCCAAACGTCAATTTCGGAGGCGGGTACTTCGGGGGTACTCCTTGGCACCAGGCCAATACCACCATCAACGTGAACGACAACCTTACGTGGGTCCGCAACTCGCACACCATCAAAATGGGGATGTTCTACCAGAGGAATCGAAAGGACCAGATTGCCTGGGGCAATATCAACGGGCAGTTTAATTTCGGCCTGGGTCCGACCAGTGGAGGCACCTGCCCGGCAGGAGTCTCTTGCACCCTGGGTGACCCATTGGCCAGCGCTTTATTGGGAGAGTTCCAAAGCTTTAGTCAATCTACCGCGCGTCCCCTGGGTAAGTTTCGTTACAACCAGCTCGAATTTTATGTACAAGACACGTGGAAAATGACACCCCGCCTTACCTTCGATTACGGTATGCGCTTTGCTTGGATTCCGCCGCAATACGACGCAGAAAACCAGGTCGCACTTTTCGATCCATCGGCTTACAACCCAGCCAATGCTGTCACGATTGATCCCAGCAGTGGCAGCATAGTCCCGGGCAGCGGTGATCCTTTAAACGGCATGAGATTCGCGAAGAACGGCCAACTTCCAGACGGCGGTTGGAATAGCCGCGGCATTATGCCTGAACCACGCTTAGGCTTCGCCTATGACGTGTTTGCGAGCCATAAGACGGTCTTGCGTGGCGGGGCCGGCATGTTACACGACCGAACGCAAGGAAATCTGATCTTCAATACCGTCTTTAATAATCCCGCGCTAGTACGCACAGCTCAGGTAGCAGCTGGCAACATCGCCGATCTGCCGAGCTTGCAGTCCTCCTTTGGAAGTGGAGTTCTGGGGGGTATTCTCGGCGCGGAACGGAGCGGTAAGGTGCCGACTGTGTACAGTTTTAGTTTAGGGGTTCAACACGAATTGGCCCGCAGCACCACCCTGGACGTAGCGTACGTAGGCACCTTGTCACGCCATTTGGTGACCTCGCGTGACATTAATGCAATTCCGTACGGTACGGCGTTCACCAGAGCTGCACAGGATCCCGCGAACTTTGGTGGTACCGTTCCCGCCGTCGAACCCAACCTGAACCCCATCTACGCGGCCGCTGGCCTGAACTTCAGCGGCGCGTACGCGTATGGAAGGCCTGCTTACACGAATGCTCCGCTCGTTCCCTTTAAAGGATACGACCAGATTTCGTACCTGAAGTTTGACGGCACGTCGAACTACAACTCGCTGCAAACCTCAATTCAGCGGCGGTTCAGCAAAGGCTTCACCTTCGGAGCGGTGTATACGTGGTCGAAGGCCTTGACGACCGCGAATACTGACCAGGACACCGTCAATACGTTCTTCCCCCTGCTCGACTATCGTGCGGCGGGCTGGGATCGCACCCACGTATTTGCTGCCAATTATGTCTATGACTTACCCAATGTAACCAAGCACTTTGGTGGCCCAAAGTGGCTGTCGTACATTACCGATAATTACCAGCTCAGCGGTGTCACGCAATTTATGACCGGAACGCCAATAGACACCAGCAATTATTGGTCGTTCGAATCAGGAGCTCTGGACGGCTCCAATATGTGGGGCGCCATTCCATACTTCTACGCGCTCGATCAGAACAAGAACCCGATTCTTCCGTCTGTTGGACTGCCCATCCGGGGATCGCGTGACATTCTCCGCACGGGTGGAATGCAGAACTGGGACATGTCCTTGTTCAAGAACATTCCACTCGGCAGAGAGGAACGGTATCTACAACTCCGTCTGGAAGCGTTCAACGTTTTCAACCATCCGAATTTTAATGACAAGAACTACAGCGTGAATGTCGATCACTTCCCGTTTCAATGGCAGCCATCTGACTCATTGGCCATTTCGAAGCCCGATAACTGGGGCCAATGGACAGATACATACGCCGGCGTCGGTGGCCCACGTGTCATTCAGCTCGCAGCTAAGTTTTACTTCTAGTCCGATGATTTGCGGCCCGCGGCTGCGGCCGCGGGCTGCTCTCCCACGATCACGGTGGATAAATTCGCACAGGAGAGAAAATGTCGGGCCCATACTCACGGCGAAATTTCCTGGCGATGTCCGCTCTGGGCGCCGCCGCACTGGCGGAGCCGGCCCCCCTTGCGCGATCTCTAGCCGGGCAAAGCGGCAAGACGAACCCTTCTCAAATCTCGGTCTGGGTGACCGACGACACGCATCAGGCGGCGCAGGTCTCCCGCGTCTCCTGGCATGCCGCATCTTCATCGGCCACTAACGATGCCATCTCTCTGAACCCCGGCAAGCAGTACCAGGAAATGCTCGGCTTCGGAGCCGCCTTCACGGACGCTTCCTGTTACATGTTGAATCAGTTGTCCCCCGAAGCGCGCGCGGAGCTTTTTCATACTCTGTTTCATCCTTCCGAGATGGGATTGACTGTCTGTCGCACTTGTATTGGCTCCAGCGACTACTCCACCGAAGTTTTCAGCTATAACGATGGCGACGTAGATCCTGAACTGAAGCGATTTTCTATTGAGCATGACCGCGCTTATGTGCTGCCCATTCTGCGCGAGGCGCGAAAGGTGAATCCCGACCTGTTCCTGTTTTCTTCCCCGTGGAGCCCTCCGGGATGGATGAAAGCGAACAAATCGATGCTG
>DASRFG010000020.1 GCA_035651655.1 Terriglobales bacterium | reverse complement strand
AGGTTGGTGATACTTCCGAGTACCTCCTAAGTGCTTGGCATTACAGCAATTCATGGCGGAACCAATCACCCCTGAGGCGAAACTACGGTGGTGTTGGCGGTTGTTTTCAGCTTAAAAACGTCATCGGGAATGCGTGGATTCATCTGGATATTTGAATACTTCGCCAGCCGGTAATTTCCCGAAATCTCAAAAAACTGCTGTTGAACTGAGATGCCGCGCGCCGGGTCAATCCATAAGACGATGTGATCTGCCAGGTTGTTGCGCAACTTTTCAGATTTTGGCACCAGATCGAGCTTGTCAGCTTTCACGCCTTGTGCGTCTTCAGCGCCGAGATAGTTCACTTTGAACGATTTCAGCAGGTCGTGACCACGGCCCCCGAAGCCGAGCACCACCAGGCTCTCGAAATCGGACTTATTCTTGCCGGTGTTGTACACCGTAACCCGATCAATCTTGGGCTCGTAGACCTGGGCCTTGCTGCCGGTGAAGAGTACGTATTTCTTTGCCGGTTCAGTGATGTTGGCGGCCATCTCGATGCCCTTGGACTGCTGGCGAAAGTAAATGGTGCCCTTTTGATTGTCATGGTCGTCTACGACCTTTTCATACTGGTCCCACACAAAGTCCGCTTGCGAGGAGCGGAACTTGGCAGCGGTCTGATCCATACGGTTCAAAACCGCCTCCAGCTGCTTGCTGTCGGGCGCGGTTTGCGAGTGTCCGAGGAGGCAGGCGCCCGCCACAAGAACCAGAGACGCAAGCGCAATTGTGATCTTCCGGATCATGTTGGACGTTATCTTATTACCCACACGTTATAGGCTGTGATGCGTCCCGCGGCACTCCGCACTGGTTCGTACCTGGTAATTGTCACTTCTCCGGCAATCGGTTCGATGACGCGCAACAGTTGGCCTCTGATCGTCAGATCATCCTTACCAGAAACGGCACTGGCCTGAATCTGGTATATAAAACCGCTCTGCCCGTCGGGAAGGATGACTACTCCGGTTGGATGCGGAGTACGTTCTGTGGGTTTGTCATTAAAGTTGACGAAGAAAGGAGTTACAAAGATGAACAGAAGTATCAGTGTAACCATGATGTCGTACTGAATGCTGCCGCGGTCATAACTCCACAGAACGAAGCTCCCGAGGGTAGCGCCGATTCCCTTGCGCTGAGCGGCGGGCGCGCTCTCAACCACCGGGCTCATTTCGACAGGGGACAATTCAGGTGTAACCCTTTCCGCATGCGGCGTCAAAGTTCGGGCACCATGATTCACACTGACCTGCAACATTCTAAGCTTTAGCGCGATTCAAAAGGAACTAATCATCGTCTCGAACCAGCTTAAGGGCGGCCGAGTTCATGCAATAACGGAGGCCGGTGGGCGGCGGTCCATCTTTGAAAACGTGTCCCAAATGCGCGCCACAGGCCGAGCAGAGTGCTTCAGTGCGTTCCATGCCGTGGGTGCGGTCAGTTTCCGTGGCGACACTTTCCTGACCTACCGGTTGCCAGAAACTCGGCCAGCCCGTGCCGGATTCGTATTTGGCGTTGGACTTGAAAAGCGGTTGTCCGCAACAAACGCAGGTGTATGTTCCTGGCTCTTTGCTGTTGCAGTAGCGACCACTGAAAGGAGGTTCGGTTCCCTTTTGCCGGGTGACGTAGTATTCCTCGGGGGTCAGTTGCGCGCGCCATTCTTGTTCGGTTTTTTTGACCTTCTCTGCCATGGATTTCTATTCCAGCTTGGCGTTCATCGTGATCTTCGCGTTCAACACCTTGGAGACCGGACAACCGCTTTTTGCGGCATCCGCAGCTTTCTGAAATGCAGCCGCATCGGCTTTGGGCACGCGCGCGCGAACGTCCAGTTGGATGGTGGTAATGGCCCAGCCGGTCTCAAGTTTGTCCATGGTGAGGGTGGCAGTGGTGTCAATGCTCTCTGGCGTCAGGCCTGCCTGGCCGAGTTGCGCGGAAAGCGCCATAGAGAAGCATCCCGCATGAGCGGCGGCAATCAATTCCTCCGGATTTGTGCCGGGCGAGTTTTCAAAACGCGTGCTGAACGAGTAAGGCGTATCTTTCAGTACGCCGCTTGTGGTGGAGACTGTCCCCTTGCCATCTTTCAGGCCGCCCTTCCATACCGCGCTTGCCTTTCTCTGCATTGCGCTCTCCTGGTGTTTTCAGATGCGGGTGTGTAACTCACTATTGTAGCTGTTGCACGCCGGACCATGCACTACCTCTGGCACTGGGGACAATAGTGGCTGCTTCGGCCGGCAATGACGATGCGCTTGACCGGAGTGCGGCAAGTGAGACAGGGTTCGCCTTCACGTCCGTAAACTCGATGCTGCATCTGAAACATTCCCGGTTCACCGCGGGCGTCAACGTAATCGTTGATGGAGGAGCCGCCGGCCAGAATTGCTTCATTCAGCACCTGCTGGACGGATTCATAGAGTCTCCGAAGTTCGTCGCGGGTCAGGGTGGCGGCGCGGCGGCGCGGCCGAATACCGGCGCGAAAAAGGGATTCATCGGCGTAAATGTTACCCACTCCGCTCAGCAATTTCTGGTTCAATAGCGCGCTCTTGATTGGCGTCTTACGTTTGCGAAAGAGGCCCACGAAGAGTTCAAAGCCGACGTCGAGGGGCTCGAGTCCGCTGGCGGCGAAGCCGTTGCTGCTGCGCACTATGCTCAGTCGCCCGAAGCGACGCGGGTCAACAAAGCGCAGCTCCCGGCCGGAGCCCAGCCGCACGATGGCATGAGTATGCTTTTCCACTTCGGCATCCGGCGGGCAAACCACCAGGCTACCGGTCATGCCAAGGTGGACGATCCACTGAGACTTTTGAGCAGACGAGCGCTTCCGCGATGAACCGCTGTTCTCCAGGTCAACCACGATGTGCTTACCCACTCGTCGTATGTCGGCTATGCGGGCGTGCTCGAGGGTGCGAGCAATCTCGCGAGCGGGCGATTTCAACGGTTCAGGTTTGGAGCCCAGCCAGACGGATTCGATTGATTCACCCGTGACTTGCTGGGCGAGCCCGCGGGCAATGGTCTCGACCTCGGGAAGCTCTGGCATTTGATCAGTTTATCCATTCAGCTCCCGTCGTGACAGGCTTGGGCGGCCTGCGAACTCCAGGTGGGCAAGGCTGGCCGAAGCAAGAGGACTTTCTGGGACTATGATAGGAATAATCGCAGGAGCCGTGCCATGAAATATCGAATTGCGATGTGGGCGGGTGTGGGTTTTCTGGTTGCGTGCGTCTGGGCACTGTATGCTGCCGCAACGGCGCCAATGACTATAACTTCCGCTCCGCTGGTGTGGGACCTGGTCCGTTTTACCTGTCCTGTCTCGATAGCTGGCTTACATATCCCGATTAGTCTCTACTGGGCCTTGGTGGCCAATGCAGCTACCTATGCCTTGTTTGGCCTGCTCGTTGAAAGCCTGCTGCCATGGCTGAATCACGCAAAGTAACCTAAAACGGCTTACTACCTGATTGCGGGTGAGCGGGTCAACACGGTATCATTGTTCGTACACACCCTGTAGTTGAATCCCTGAATTTTTGAAATGCGCTCTTAACAGAGGGCCAAGGAGTGTGTGCGGACCCGGCGGGCCAGCCGCCACACCAAAGAGGCCGTGCTTGAATAGAGGCAGAACAGCGGTTATTGTCGGCGCACAGTGGGGAGATGAGGGTAAGGGCAAGATTGTAGACGTCCTCTCGGAGAATTTCTCCCTTGTGGCGCGTTATGCCGGCGGACACAATGCCGGGCACACCGTCATTATCAACGGGGAAAAATTTGTGCTGCAGCTGGTTCCCTGCGGCGTGCTGCGGCCCGGCTGCCGCGGCGTCATTGGCAACGGCGTGGTCCTGGATCCCATGGCCTTCTTGAAGGAAGTCGCGTCTCTGCGGGAGGCGGGGGTCAAGGTGGACGGGAACTTATTTATCAGCAATCGCGCCCACGTGATCCTGCCCTACCACCGCATGATCGAGCTGGCCGCAGAGAATGCTCCCGGCCGGGTGAAGATTGGGACCACCTCGCGCGGCATTGGTCCGGCGTATGAAGACAAAATGGGCCGCCGCGGGCTGCGCGTGGCCGACCTGCTCGATCTTAAACTGTTGCGCACCCACATCGAAAATGCCTGCCGCGAGAAGAACATGATTGCGCACGCACTGTTCAACTCCGAGCCGCTCGATCCCGACAAAATGTACGAAGAATACGCAGCTGCCGCCGAGAAGATTGCGCCTTTCGTTTGCGACACGGCGGCGCTACTCAACAAAGCACTGGCCAGCGGTGAGTCGGTGATGTTTGAAGGTGCGCAGGGCACAATGCTCGACATTGACCATGGCACGTATCCCTTTGTGACATCATCGAGCGCGACTTCTGGCGGAGCTGTGATCGGCACGGGTGTGGCGCCCACTGCGATCGATACCGTCATCGGCGTCAGCAAGGCATACTGCACGCGAGTGGGAGAGGGACCGTTCCCGACCGAGATCAACGATCCAATTGCCGATCAGCTACGCCTTCGTGGCAAAGAGTATGGAGCGGTCACCGGACGTCCGCGGCGCTGCGGCTGGATTGACCTGCCTCTGCTGCGTTATGCGGTGATGATCAACGGCATCTCCTGGCTGGTGGTGACCAAGCTGGATGTTCTCGATGAGCTAGAGGAAATTCCAGTGTGCGTGGGTTATAAGATCAACGGCAAGAAGACTTCAGAAGCTCCCGCTCACGCCAGTGGCTACGACAAGATCCAAGGTGTTTACGAAACCTTGCCGGGCTGGCGCAAGTCCACGGAAGGAATCTCGACATTTGAGAAGCTGCCGGCCAAAGCCCGCGATTATCTGAGATTTCTGGAAAAGGAAACAGGCGCACGGATTGGAATGATCTCCACCGGGCCGGACCGGAACCAGACGATCTTCGTGGATGAGTTCGTGGGGTGTTTGAAGGAAGTATCGGGCGCGAGCGAACGCAAGAAGCGCGTCCAGGCGAGAGCGTAGATGGTTGCCCTAATTGTTACATTTACGGTAAAGGCTGGCCAAGAAGAGAAGGCCCGGGAATTGATGCGCAAGATGGAGGAGCACACGCGGCGTGAGCCGGGCTGCCGCATGTATGTGGGCCATCAGGGTACGGACAATCCACTCCGGTTCGCCTTTTATGAGCAATACGACGATCGCGCAGCGCTCGATGCCCATCGGGCAGCGCCGTATTTTAAGGAATACGTCACCAACGGCCTGGGGCCGCTGATGGAAAATGTGAGCCGCGAGCTGTTTCGGCCGGTGGAAGAGGCTGAGCGCTGATCACTGGCTCACCGCGCCAGTTCGTATCCCGCAAAAAAGTAGCTCAGCTCGAAGCGGGCGGTCTCCTCGGCGTCGGAGCCGTGGACGGCGTTGCGTTCAATGCTGGCGGCCCACTTTTTGCGAACGGTGCCTTCTTTGGCGTTTGCCGGATTGGTGGCGCCCATCATCTCACGCCACTCGGCAACGGCGTCTTCGCGCTCCAGCGCCATCACCACAATGGGGCCCTCTGACATAAAGGTGGTCAGCGACTCAAAAAATGGTTTTCCGGCGTGCACCGCGTAAAAACCTTCAGCCTGCTCTTTATTGATCTGAAGCATCTTCAGGCCGATGATGCGGAAGCCGCGGCTTTCAATGAGGTGAACGATGTCGCCGATGGCCCGTTTGGCCACGGCGTCCGGCTTAATGATGGCTAGGGTACGTTGGATGGTCTTCATTCGCTTTCAGTTCTCAGTTGCCAGTTTCCAGTTGCCACTTCCTAAGCTTTGCCCACAACGGCGCCCAGGGCAGCTACAACGGTGTCGCCGATCGCGGCCGGCGAATTCGCGACACGAATACCAGCCGCCTGAAGCGACTTGATTTTTTCGGCCGCCGTGCCGTGGCCGCCGGAGATGATGGCGCCGGCGTGCCCCATGCGTCTTCCTGGAGGCGCAGTCTGGCCGGCGATGAAAGCCACCACCGGTTTACGCATGTGCTGACGGACATACTCAGCAGCAGTTTCTTCGGCGTTGCCGCCAATTTCGCCGATGAGGACGATGACTTCGGTCTGCGGATCGCGCTCAAACAATTCCAGGGCATCAACAAAATTCGTGCCGATTATGGGATCTCCACCGATGCCGATGGCGGTGGACTGTCCGACGCCACGCTGCGTCAGCTGGTACACCGCTTCGTAGGTCAGCGTGCCTGAACGCGAGACGATGCCCACATTGCCCTCGCGATGAATCCGGCCCGGCATGATGCCGATTTTGCATTTTCCGGGCGAAATGATTCCCGGGCAATTCGGTCCGATGAGCCGCGAGCGTCGGTCTTGCAGGAACTCCCAGGCGCGCACCATGTCGAGTGTGGGAACCCCTTCGGTGATGCAAACGATCAACTCGATTTCGGCGTCGGCCGCTTCCATGATCGCGTCAGCGGCGAACGGCGGCGGGACGAAGATGACCGAAGCATCGGCGCCGGTCGCGTCCACGGCTTGCTGGACCGTGTTGAACACCGGCCAGCCTTCGTGGGTGGTGCCACCTTTGCCGGGCGTGACTCCCCCGACAATCTTGGTGCCATATTCGGCGCAGGCTTTGGCGTGGAAGGTCCCTTCTTTGCCGGTAAGGCCTTGCACGATGACGCGCGTCGATTTGTTGACCAGGATGCTCATTTTTCTTCCGCCGCCGAGACGGCGGTGCTACTTGCCGGCTGCGGCAACAACTTTTTCTGCCGCCTCTTTCATGTTTTCCGCGACAATGAAATTTATTCCCGATTGTTGCAGAATCTCACGTCCCTGCTCAACGTTGGTCCCTTCCAGACGCAAAACAATCGGAAGCTGAATATTAGTGCTGCGCGCCGCCTGCACTAAACCGTTGGCAAGCGTATCTACGCGCAGGATGCCGCCAAAAATGTTGATCAACACGGCGCGGACGTGCGGATCTTTCAACAGGATTTCGAAAGCGTGCGTCACCTGTTCGGCGCTGGCGCCGCCACCAACATCGAGAAAGTTCGCGGGCATCCCGCCGGCGTATTTGATGATGTCCATGGTGGCCATCGCAAGCCCGGCGCCGTTCACCATGCAGCCCACGTTGCCTTCGAGCTTGATGTAGTTCAGCCCGTACTTCGAGGCTTCGACCTCGAGCGGGTCTTCTTCGTTGGTGTCGCGTAAATCTTTGATCTCTTTGTGGCGGAAGAGCGCGTTATCGTCGAAATTCATTTTCGCGTCCAACGCGAAAAGGCGGCCGTCTTGGGTGGTGATAAAAGGATTGATCTCCAGAAGTGAGGCATCCGTATCCTCAAAGGCGCGGTAGAGGGCGGTCATGAATTGCGCGGCTTGCGGCACTTGCTTGGCGTTGAGCCCGAGAGCGAAAGCCAGCTTGCGCGCCTGATACGGCAGCAACCCGAGGCCGGGATCAATTACCTCTTTCAGGATGGCGTCGGGATTTTCCGCCGCGACTTGTTCGATCTCCATACCGCCTGCAGCCGAGGCCATGAACACCGGCCGTGCGGAGACGCGATCAAGAACGATCCCCAGGTAAAGCTCTTTAGCGATGGGCAGTGTCTCCTCGATCAATACGCGACGAACTTCTCTGCCCTCCGGTCCGGTCTGGTGGGTGACGAGCTTCATGCCCAGCATGCGAGAGGCGATATCAGCCGCTTCCGCGGCCGATTTGGCAATTTTTACCCCGCCGCCCTTGCCGCGCCCGCCGGCGTGAATTTGGGCCTTCACTACCACGCCGGAAGCGCCGGATCCGAAAAGCTCATGGGCGGCGGCTTGAGCCTCCTCGCGACTGGTGACCACTTTGCCGCGGGGCACCGCGACACCGTATTTTGCGAGTATCTCCTTGGCCTGATATTCGTGGATTTTCATTTGGTTCTGAGAGGCTTCCCTGCAGTTACGGACGGCGGGCAGGAATCTTTGATTTTAATAAACGTTCGCAGGTTCGGCAAACCGGCACCGGTTGCCTGAGGTGACGAAAGGCTCTGCCATATTCATAGTGACCTGCACCGGGAATGTGGCATTCTGTAGCGTGCCCATGATCACGGAAGCCCTGCACAGCATTGCGGACCACCACGAGTCGCTCACTCGCGAACAGGCCCGCGCCGTAATGACGGAGATCCTCACCGGGAAGTGCAGCGACGCACAGATTGCCGCCCTGTTGGTGGCGCTGCACATGAAGGGCGAGACGGTGGAGGAGATAGTCGGTTTTGCAGAGGCCATCCGGGCGGCGGCCACGCCGTTGCGAACGGCACGAGATTCCGCGCTGGACGTCAGCGGCACGGGGCGCGACGCATTGGTTGACACTTGCGGCACCGGCGGCGATGCCAGCGGGACGTTCAATATTTCGACTGCCACCGCGCTGGTGGTGGCGGGCGCCGGAGTGCGCGTGGCCAAGCACGGCAACCGCAGTATTAGCTCCAAATGCGGCTCGGCGGACGTGATGGAGGCGCTGGGGGTGAACATCTCCTTGCAGCCCGCGCAAATTGCAGCGTGCCTGGAGCAGGTGGGGATCGCATTTTTGTTTGCGCCGGCGATGCACTCGGCCATGAAATTCGTGCAGACGGCGCGTCGGGAGCTGCGCTTACGAACCGTATTCAATCTGTTGGGGCCACTTACCAATCCCGCGCGTGCGTCGGCACAAGTAGTGGGAGTGTATTCGGCGGACCTGGTCGAAAAACTCGCCGAGGCGCTCAGCATGTTGGGGCTGCAGCGCGCGCTGGTGGTGCACGGCGAGGACGGATTGGACGAAATCACCATCACTGGGCCGACGCGGGTGGCCGAGGTGCGAAATGGCACAGTACGGAGTTACGAGGTCACACCGGAGGAGTTTGGATTTACGCGTGCCCCCATTGAAACCCTCGGGGGCGGGGACGCAGCGGGAAATGCCGACATTATTCGAGGTATTCTGGATGGCGAACAGTCACCGCGGCGGGATGTGGTCTTATTGAACGCGGCGGGGGCGCTGGTAGCCGCGGCACGCGCCGACCATATCCGCGATGCGGTGCCGATGGCGGCAAAGTCGGTGGATTCGGGAGCAGCGCGGGAGAAGTTAGCAGCGCTGGTGCAATTCACGAACACCGCTACTTAGACTTGCGTGGGCACAGGCGGACTGGCGAGCTACGCTCGCCCGGGCAGCCGAGGGCGGCTCCCCCTACGTGAGTTAGGCGGCTTGCTGCTTCAGGCGTTCGATCTGCGCCAGGTGATTGGGGCCGTGTCCGGCCATCATCTGCACCAGTTCTGCCACGGTGACTTTTCTTTTGTGTTCCGGATGATAGGCGCCTTTATCCAAGTCTGCGGCGTGGAGGCGGCGTAACAAGCGCAAGGTCGAACGCCGCATGAGCGCGTACTGCGCCACCAGTTCCGGCGGTGAAGTCTCTGTGTAACCGAGATTTTTGGCCCAGTCATTCTGATCTATGGGCGCGATGGTCGGCTCTTTGTCGGCCAGCATCTGGCGCAAGCGGTAGGCGTAGAGGATTTCCATGTCCGCCAAGTGCGCCAGTATTTCCTGAATGGACCACTTATCGGGGGCCGGCTTGTACTGCATGACTTTTGCTGGAAGGCCAGCCACAGAGCGCGCGATCTGCTCGGGGCTTTTCTCGGCGGAATCGAGGAGTTGTTTGAGTTCTTGTTCAGTCATGTGGGCCTCCTGCGCGATCGGCAATTGCGGATCGAAAAACGTTACTTGATCGGCACCTGTTCCATCCATTTGGCCACCTCGACGTTCCAGTGCAGCGATTGAACCATGGTCTGGCGCAGAGCGGCGGCTGAGTCGGGATCGCCATGAACAAGGTAAGTCGCCTGCGGCGGTTGCGGAAAAGTTCGCAGCCACTGCAACAGCTCGGGAGTATCAGCATGGTCGCTGAACTGCTCCAGGGCCACGACTTGGGCGCGAATGGGAACAACTTGCCCGAAGATTTTCACTTCCTTAGCTCCGCTCTTGATGGTCGCGCCCCGCGTCCCTTGGGCTTGAAAACCGATGAACAGCACCAGATTGCGGGGATCGGGCAGGCGCAGCATTAAATGATGTTGCACCCGACCGCCGGTCACCATGCCGCTGGAAGAAACGATGATGGTGGGGTAGCGGGAGTCATTAATTTTTTTGGACTGCTCCGGCGTGGTGTCAAAGTGAAAATCCGGCCAGCTCAAAGGCGATCCGCTGCGGGCGATGAGTTCTTTGGTCGCCGGTGTAAATTCCTCCGCGTGCTTCAGGAAGATGTTGATGGCCTGAATTGCCATGGGACTATCAGTGTGCACCGGCACATGCGGTATTTGACCGGAATCCATCAGCTCTTTCAGGATGAACAAGAACTTCTGGGTGCGCTCAACGGCAAATGCGGGCACCACAACGCTGCCGCCGCGCGCAACCGTCTCGCGGATCAGCTTTGCCAGTTCGGGGCGGGGATCGTTAGTGGGGTGCAGGCGGTTGCCGTAGGTGGATTCCATTACCAGCACATCCGTGGCTTCTCCCTTGGCGGGACCCGAATAAACCACCTCTCCTGGCGCAACCGTCGAATCGCGCACGCGCCCGATATCGCCGGTGAAGAGCAGGCGCCGGCTGCTGCCGTTTGAGTTCAGAGTAATCTCCGCCATGGAAGAACCCAGCATGTGTGCCGCCCGAACGAAGCGGAACGACATTTCTGGACTGACCTGCACGACCTCTTCATACTTCACCGGACGAAAATATTGCAGCGATTGCTGGGCCTCAGCAAACGTATACAAAGGTAGAGCGGGGTGATGTTTCGAGGTCTTGTGCTTGTTGTGAAAGGCGGCGTCTTCTTCCTGCAGGTGGCCGGAATCCGGCAGCAGGATGCCACAGAAATCTATGGTGGCCTGGGTAGCATAAATCGGCCCGCGAAAACCTGCCTTCACCAGCCGAGGAATCCAGCCTGAATGATCCAAGTGGGCGTGGGTGAGGATCACCGCATCTATGTTGCGCGGTGGAATGGGCAGGTCTTGCCAGTTGCGCAAGCGCCACTCTTTAAGACCTTGAAATAATCCGCAATCCACCAGCACCTGCATGCCGGGATTTCCATTGGCGGTGTTGATGAGGTGCTTGGAGCCGGTAACCACTCCAGCCGCACCCAGGAATTGGATGTAGCTCACGCAATGTCCTTTCCTAAAGGAGATTGATTGTAGCGCCGGGAGGGCAGGATCATTGGGGACTTTCAATCCTGAAAGCGTTGTTGTTATCTTCTACTTCTGGAATGCTGCCGTCGTTTACGGCTGCTTGCGAAGGAGCCGCGGGCACTTCTACTCTGATTGCGCCGGTACCGTCGGCAGGTACCAATACCCTTTGCTGCGCCTCTCGTCCATCCGGTAGGCGTACGATTACTGGCGCCTCCGCACCAGCATGGCCAGTGTTCTTCACGGTGACCGTCACCAGATAGCCTGCGCGTAGCATCTGCCGCGGATAGGCCGACTGCACCTGCAGGTCAGGTAGTCCGCGGTCGCGGTACACCCAATCGTCAAAAAACCATTCCAGGCTGTGCTTCGCTTGCGCTTCTTTGGAACGCGTGGTCTGAGCTTCGATGAGGCGCTGCATGTAGGAGGGCTCCTTATCATCTTCGGCACGATACGATTGCAAGGCGCGCTGCAACGCTGTATCACCAACCATATCTCGTAACATCCACCACACGTACATGGCCTTGCTGCGGTAGAAAACTTCCCCAGTAGCAGCGATAAGAGACTGGCTTGCCGGCTCGGCCGCTTCCACTGAGTCTGCGTTGGGAGGAGACTGGGTCACAGGTTTCTCGCTTTGAACTTTCTCCGCCTCGCGCAGCGCGGGCAGGTGCTGCTTCATATAATCGAGGGCAGCCTGGCGACCATCTTGTTGCTCCCGTTCCAGGGCTTGGGCAAAATGGGCCAGGCCTTCGTAAATCCAGGGCCGCATGGACAGAATGCTGGCGTGAGCCAATTGATGTACAAGCGTCAGTTCCAACGGCCTTCGTTGCTGCGAGTCATTCAGCACCGCCTTTAAAGGCGTAAACAACATCGGGCCGCTTTCGTACGGCAAAGCGTTAGTGTCCGCGAGCTCGACGATTTTTACTTTTTCGCGGGTGGGCCCGAACCACTGGGTGACGAAAGGGGCTAGCTGCTCGGTGGTATTCACATAGTCTTCGGCGGCCAGCTTGTGCTCGGGCAGGTAGTAGGCGGTGGCTGCCGGCCGGTCAAGGGTGGAGTAGCTGGCAATGGCGAAGGTAGGTACGAGTAGACCGATTTGAGGAAAGCGATAAGGTGCGCATCCAGCAACAGTTCCCTCGGCGGCGCCTGCGCGGCGGCCGATGCCCTCGAGTTGCCCATTTGCCACCACGGTCAACGGCGCTTCTGCCGTCCAGCAGAAATTCACCTTCATGGTGGATTGCGACTGGCGTTGCTTCCACTCGCCCAGCGCGCTGAAAAGTTCGTCGCCTTCGGACAAGCTGGCAGCCTGGATGGCAACCGGGTACCAGGCAACGTATCCCACGCCGCGCACTGCGGTAAATGCGCTGCTGATCTGGTCCCAGTCGCTATGCGCTGCAACCTCCGCCGGAGTGCCCATGCGGGTGAGGCGGACGCTGTTTGCGGGGACCGTTCCGCCGTACGCCACCTCAAGTTCAACCGCACTTTTGGATGGAATCGCCGCTGGCAGGGTGACGATCGCCTCGGAGACATCGCCGGTGTGGTCAACGTCAGAGGCGTAGAGCTGGCTGAGGAACTGCACCGGCTTGCCAGCCACTTTTATTGAGCGCCAGTAGAGGGTAGAAGAGATTTGCAGCGCGGCAATACGTTGCGCACTGGAAGAGTCGTTCCGCAGCTTGACCTTTCCCGTAACAGCTAAGGACTGCTGTGCGGGAGTGATTTGCGCGGCAAGGTCGTATTCAGTAAAGGTGAATGCGTTGCGATCTACTGCCCAGGCATGTGCCGCGCAACTGAGCAGCGCCAGGGTCAGCAGAAACCGTGCAGATAGAAAATACCGCAAACTCATCTGCGCGCTCGCCGGGGCTCGGCCTGGTCGGCCGGCGCGGCTTTGGGTCGATCGGCGCGGCGGCGCTGGCGGGCGATCTCGTAGAGCACCACTCCCGCGGCCACGGACACATTCAGAGACGGCACCTTGCCCAGCATTGGAATTGAGACCAGAAAATCGCACTTCTTGCGCACCAATTCGTGAATCCCTTTTCCTTCAGCGCCGAGCACGAGTGCGGTATCCATCCTGTAATCCACAGCGTCGTAGCTTTGAGAGCCGCGTTCGTCCAGGCCGACGATCCAGAAATTCCGAGATTTCAGTTGCTCAAGCGTTCGGGCGATATTGGTAACCTTCGCGATGGGCAGGTTCTCAACCGCGCCCGCCGAGGCCTTGACTACAACCGGGGTCACGCCGGCGGCACGCCGCTCAGGGACAACGATGCCATCCGCACCGGCAGCTTCGGCGGTGCGTATGATAGCGCCCAGATTGTGCGGGTCCTCCACGCCGTCGAGCACAACGATAAGCCCGTGCTCCCCACGTTTGGTGGCCAGGATATCGTCCATGTCGGTGTACTTCTTTTCGGAAGTGACTGCTACGACGCCCTGGTGGGCAGAGCCGCCGGCCAGCCGATCGAGGTCCTGCCGGGGCATAAAGCGCACCGCAACGCCGAGCCGACGGCACTCGTCAATCACGCGCTGCACTCGGCCGTCATGGCGCTCGCGAGCCACGCCCACGTACTCGAAACTCCGGCCACGCGCCTTCAAAGCCTCGGCGACCGCATTGATGCCGTAAACCAAGTCCATTGTGATCAGTTTACTGCCTGGAGGGAATTGCCGCAGGCTGCGGGTTGCCCCTGCTCTGTTGAGCCTTCTCTTTGTGCGGGGTGCAAATGGCTTGGATATTTTGGGATACAGTCCTTGTATGTCCGCTGCCAATCCAACTGCTTCGCCTCGCACCTTTGGCGCGCTGGTGCTCGCTAGCCTTGCGGTGGCAACAGCTTGCCTGCTTCTGTTTTCCTGGTTGGCGGAGGAGGTTTTCGAAGGGAGCACCAGTAAGTTCGATTTGCAGGTTCGACTTGCAGTCCATCAGTGGGCGTCGCCAACCCTGACACAAGCAATGCGGGCACTCAGTGTGGTGGGATCATTTGTCTTTCTCTCCAGTTTGCTGGTGGCGCTGGTTGTGGTTTTTCTGCTTATTGGTTGGCGAAGGGCCGCGATATGGCTAGCCATCGCCACGGCAGGAGGCGCGATACTCGAATCCACATTGAAACTACTGTTCCAGAGAGCGCGACCGCTGGCATTCTTTGGGCCAGACCCACGCACGTACAGCTTCCCCAGCGGGCACGCGCTGGCTTCCTTCTGCTTTTATGGAGTGCTGGCAGGCCTGCTCACGACCCGCATTCAGAAGCGGTGGTTGCGGGTGGTCATCTGGGCTGCGGCCGCATTGCTGGTGACGGGCATAGGATTCTCCCGCATTTACCTGGGTGTGCATTGGCCTACAGATGTAATCGCCGGCTACGCCGCGGCGGCGGTCTGGGTGGGAGGATTGATCGTGCTGGATCGCCTGTTTCAACATCGGAAGAGAAGGCGGCGTGGCG
Organism: Terriglobales bacterium; assembly: GCA_035651655.1. Lineage (NCBI taxonomy): Bacteria > Pseudomonadati > Acidobacteriota > Terriglobia > Terriglobales > Terriglobales bacterium. The sequence continues at coordinate 42,334 of DASRFG010000020.1, read as the reverse complement.
CAGTCAGTGCTGTTGAAGGTCAGAAATAAGGTGAGAAGGCTGTTCCCAATGATGATCGGGAATGCGGTAGAATCGCCACCTTCCCCAGAGGTGTGGAGTGACCATCTGGACAGATCTCATCAAGATGGTGGTGATTTCGTCTCTACTCTCGCTGGGACTATCCATCCTTGCTGTCCTGATCGTTGGTTCGTTTGATAGGACAGTTCCGCTGGTTGCGCCGACACCCAAATGGCCCTTGTTGCTCCTGTTTGGGGTGCTTTGGTGGATTTCCCTCAAAGCTGGATATTGGTGGGTCTTTCAACGGTGGACATTTTACCCTCCGCAGTAACGCGGAGAAGCCCGGGGGCCTGTTTATGCCACCTTGCACACGTGACTCTGGCCGCTGCGAGGCTGCTTACGCCGCAGCGCCGTGTGCCGATCTTTGAATTGTGATTGGCAGGAAGTGTAGTCTGAGCCTGATTGCAAGGACGCCTAAGATGCAGATCTCTGCCCACCTCCTCGCGGTTGTAATCCTCACGAGTTTAGTGATTCCAGGCTCCGCGCAACATTTCAAGTTATCCCCTAAAATTCTTTCTGCCAAGTGGGTGTACTTTGACGATCGGTCCGGCGTAGCCCTTGTTGGAAAGAAAGCTTCGGATCAGCTGAGGAAGTGGGGCCGACTCAGAATCACTCAAGATAAAGATAAGGCCGACCTAATACTTTTACTCTCGGCGGACCCTTACAAAGGTGGCTACATTATTACCGCAGGAGGGCAGACTGGAACTATCCGAAAGAACGGGAGCCTGGCTACAGATCCGATTCCTAAGTACCACAAAGCGGCACCGGTGCGTTACGCATATCTCACTGTGATCGACCCTGAAACCGGAGACAATCTTTGGAGTGAGTCCCATCAGTGGGGTGGTCTGCTCACCGGCTTCAACAGTGTAGGGGAATATCTGATTAAGCAATTGGAAAAGGCGATGAAGGCTCCGTGAATGGTGCTGCACCGGGCATAGGATCTCCCGCATTTACCTGGGTGTGCATTGGCCTACAGATGTAATCGCGGGCTACGCCGCGGCGGCGGTCTGGGTGGGAGGATTGATCGTGCTGGATCGCTTGTTTCAACATCGGAAGAGAAGGCGGCGTGGCGCAGTCAGTGCTGTTGAAGGTCAGGAATAAGGGGGGACTCCGGCCTGCAGTGTAGTTCCCCCCCCGGGTAACTCCGAGCGCCGTCACAGGAGTCTTAGAGTACGCTGGACTAAATGGCTCAAAACGGATGACTACGGTAACTAACCGCCAAAACCAAACTCTGTGAAAATCGGGGAATGCCTGTCCTTTCTGCTTCGGAAAGAGATGGTACACACGGCACCATTCTTGTCGCCGATGACGACGAATTAAATCGTATATTGTTTGACGAACTCCTTACGTCAGCGGGCTATAAGGTATCGACGGTTCCGGATGGCGCCACCGCGTTACAGGAGTTCAAGCGCGCGCGGCCGGATCTGATGGTGCTCGATGTAATGATGCCGGGCTTGAACGGATTTCAGGTATGTGAGCAGATCAAACAGAATCCGGACACCTGTTTAACCCCGGTAATTCTTGTGACAGGGCTGTCGGCGAAGGAAGACAGGGTCAACGGCATCAAAGCCGGAGCCGATGACTTCCTTACACGCCCGGTGGACCAGGCTGAACTCCTTGCCCGTGTGCGATCGCTGTTACGACTCAAAGCTCACACCGACGAACTGGAGAGAGCAGAATCGGTGCTATTCGCTCTTGCCCGCAGCATCGAAGGCAAGGACCCGTGCACACACGGCCACTGCGAGCGGTTATCCGACTATGTGACCTGTTTAGGCAGGCACCTCGGCCTACCACGTGAGCAGATAACCGCCCTGCATAGGGCCGGCATCGTCCACGACGTCGGTAAAGTAGCCGTACCAGACGCCATCTTGCTCAAGCCCGGCCGCCTCACCGACGAGGAATGGAAAATAATGCGTGAGCATCCCGTCGTGGGCGAGCAGATATGCGCCCCGTTGAAGTCTTTCCGGCTGGTCCTTCCGATTATTCGCCACCACCACGAAAAGTTCGACGGATCAGGTTATCCCGACGGGTTAAAAGGCGACAAAATACCGCTGACCGCGCGGATATTGCAGATCACGGACGTTTACGATGCGCTTACCACAATTAGACCCTACAAACGGGCACTTCTGGTTTCCGAAGCTCTCGCGGTCATGGCTGAAGAAGTAGCAAAAGGCTGGTGGGACGCGGACATTTTTCGCGAATTTAAGGCCATGGTTACCAACCCTCTTACCACCCGTGCCCGGTCAGCTGGGGCGGGAACATAACCGCAGTTTCTGGCATGAAATTCTCAAAGACATTGGCGACCTGTTTAGAGAAGTGGATCTCCAGGGGCCGGGTGCGGCTTTACATCTTGTTCTTGTTTCTGATGGTGCTCCCGATCGCATTTTTCGCATTTTCTGTCACTCGGGTTTTAAGACAGCAAGCTGAAACTCAGGCAGCCGTTGAGAGCAGGCAGATAGCACGATTGTCGGCTACCCTCGTCGAAGAACATTTCCGGCAGAGCACGGCATTTCTTGAGGCTTTTGCGATACGCCGATTATTCCGTCACGCCTGGGCGGAGCGCAATTTAAGCGACCTCACAGCACACCTGGCTCAAGCTAAAGCTTTGCGCCCTGATTTCCTGTTTGTAAGCGTGTATGACCTCGACGGCACAATGCGTGGTATTTACCCGCCCGATACCGCTGTGATCAATCAAAATTTTGCTTTTCGGGATTGGTACAAGGGCGTAAGCCGACAGTGGAAGCCTTATATTTCAGAGGTCTATCAAACGGCGGTCTCAGGGCATCAAATCGTGGTCGCCATTGCAGTGCCGGTAAAGGATGACCAAGGCGAGCCTATTGGCATCCTGATGGCCCCTTACGCGGTAGACGTTATCAGCAAACGATTGGTTGAGACCAAGCTTGAAGGCGCGTGGACGATCTCGCTCATTGACCAGAATCACCATCTCGCCGCACACCCGAGAATGGATGCGTACTCGGCGCCAGCTGATCTGAGCGGGTATGAACCAGTAAAGCGAGTGCACGCGGGTCACGCTGGCAGTGGGACATTCTTTCGGGAGAATGATAGCTACTTCACCCAGTATGCCCCGGTTCCTGAATATGGCTGGGGGATTTTGGTGGAGCAGCCAACAAAGTCGTTGCAATTAGGCATTGGGGCCGTTGGCCATCGAGTTTGGCTCCTTGGGATGGTCCTTGTTTTCGTCGGACTAGGAGTGGCCGCCTTCATGGGCTCGCTCTACGCACAGTTGGAAACCGGAAACAGGTTCCTCAGCCTGTCACTTGATTTGTTCTGCATTGCTGGCTTGGATGGGTATTTCAAACGCCTCAACCCCGCTTGGCAAGGCGTGCTGGGCTTTACCACTCAGGAACTGATGGCGCGGCCCTATGCAGAATTTGTCCATCCTGACGACCTGCAGGCGACGGCCGCTGAAACGCAGCGGCTCCGGAACCACGAACTTACCTTTACATTTGAAAATCGCTATCGGTGCAAGGATGGCTCGTATAAATGGCTGTCCTGGAACGCTGTTTCCGTGCCGCAGCATGGAAGTATTTTTGCAGTTGCACGAGACATGACTGAACGCAAGGCGGCAGAACACAGAATCGAGCAACAAAATCTCGATTTGGCAGCCCGTAACAGCGAGGTCGAGCACGCCACCAAGCTGAAGAGTAAGTTCCTCGCCAGCATGAGCCATGAGCTGCGTACCCCCTTAAATGCAATCGTAGGCTTCTCGGGGCTGTTATCTGAAGAAACTGCGGGCCAGCTCAACGAGAAACAGAAGCGCTTCGTGGGTCACATTAAGCAGGGGGCGGACCATCTTCTGCAGCTCATCAACGACATCCTGGATCTTTCAAAGATTGAGGCTGGACTGCTGGAAATTCGCTGCGAGAAGTTTGACATTGAGAATGCACTGCCAGAGGTTCTCTCCACGATTCGTCCTCTCGCAATGGCCAAGAATATTGAAGTCTCACATCAGATCAAAACCGAGCGCCTCGTCTACGCTGATCGAATTCGCTTTAAGCAGATTCTGTACAACCTTCTCAGTAATGCGGTCAAATTCACTGCCAAGGGCGGCAGGATCAGCATAGATACGGCCGATCAGGTTGACAGTATCTGTGTTTCGGTTACCGACACGGGAATCGGTATTCGTCCCGAGGACCAGGAAGTTATTTTTCAAGAGTTCCGACAGGTTGGCGGTACTGGAGCTCACGAAGGCACAGGCTTGGGTTTAACCATAACCAAACGGCTGGTGGAACAACAGGGTGGCCAGATTTGGCTGGAGAGTGAGCCGGGAAAGGGCAGCCGATTCAGTTTCACTCTGCCTGTGGCCACGAGCGATGCCGTAACCCCACCTCCGGTGGCTACCGCCACATCAAGGCCGGCCGTCTCAGACGACCGGAAGCCCCTGATTTTGATCGTGGATGACGAAATCTCGGCGCGGGAGCTTCTGGCGAGCTATTTGGAGCCGGAGGGGTATCGCATTGCGATGGCCACCTCCGCTGCCGAAGCTATCACCAAGTCGCAAGAATTGTTGCCCGATGCCATTACGTTGGACATATCTATGCCCAACGCAAATGGATTCGAAGCGTTGCTACAGCTAAAACACACTCCGCGTACTGCCAGCATTCCTATCATCGTTGTTTCCATCTTCGACCAGAGGAAAATGGGCTTTGCCGTGGGGGCCGCCGATTACCTTGTAAAGCCCGTAGACAGATCTCATCTTCTGCGTACATTACAGCAACACATTCGCCCGATGCAGAAGGCGGACACCCCCGTCCTCATCGTAGATGATGACCCCAGAGCTCTCGATCTATTGGAGACTGCACTGCAATGTGCCGGCTACAAGACTCGAACCGCTCAGAGTGGCGCGGCTGCACTGAACGTCCTGTCCTCTACATCCGTGAGCGCAATTCTGCTCGACCTGCTTATGCCGGAGATGGATGGGTTCGAACTTCTGAGGCAAGTTAAGGGGCAGCCCAATTTGAAAGAAATACCTATCTTCGTCCTCACGGCCAAATCATTGACGCGAGAAGAAATTGCACTTCTCAGCCGTGAAACACAGGCATTTTTTCAAAAAGATGGTCCCTGGCAGCGTGAGCTCATCGGGGCAGTCGAAAAAGCCATTCACAAGGCAAAGGTCGCAACGGCGGGAAGCAACTCATGAAAACAATTCTGGTTGCTGAGGACAACTTGGTAAACCGCGAACTGCTGCGCGAGATATTAGAGACAGGTCAGTATCAGGTGGTGGAAGCCGAGAACGGACAGGAAGCTCTGGCCAAAATTGAAGAGACTGAGCCGGACTTGGTGCTTATGGACATTAATATGCCCAAGTTGGATGGTTATGGCGCCATACAGGAGATCAGGGCAAACCCCAAGTTCTGCCGGCTGCCGGTTCTGGCGGTAACCGCCTACGCCATGAAAGATGACAAAGAGCGAATACTTGCGGCGGGGTTCGATAGTTATCTATCGAAGCCGGTAAACGCGGCGGCGCTGCTCCAGCAGGTAAAACAGCATATCTCGTAACAATCTGCAATTATGCCCTTAAAGATACTTGTCGTCGAGGATGATGCTCCCAGCCTGGAACTTATGACTGAAGTTCTTGCTTCGGTCGAAGCCGAGGTTCGGCCTGTGAACGACAGCCTAGCTGCTGCATCGATAATTCTGAAAGAGCGCTTCGACGGAATATTCCTGGACTTGAAGATGCCGAAGCTCGATGGTTTTGGGCTGATGTCCCGCATCCGCGAATCACCCTCGAACAACTCTACACCCATCATCGTTGTCACCGGCAGGGACGAGAAGAAAACAATGCAAGATGCCTTTACCGCGGGAGCGACTTTCTATATTCAGAAGCCGATCGACCGGCAGAAGCTGCTGCGGCTCTTCAGGACTGCTCGCGGAACGATGGTAGATAATCGGCGAAAGTTCGTACGTATCCCTTTGAAGGCAACTGTAACCTGCGACTTTAAGGGCCAAAGCACCAAGGGAACGAGCTGGAATATCAGTCAGGGGGGAATTCTATTCGAAGGCCCGAATCTCCGCGCTCTTGATGAGATCCACCTATCAATTGAACTACCCACAACAGGAATCACTATTCAGACAAGCGCCGTCGTGGTGCGAGTGGATGAGCGTGGACGCGTTGGCGTTCGATTCACTTCGATGAATGACGCTGGACGAAAGGCTATCCGCCAGCTAATGGACCAAGAGCAGCAATAATTCTCTATGTGGCTTTCATTTCTCGACTGTGGTGTGAAGCCTTGCGGGCGGCCCTGTAATTCGACAATCTAGCGCGGTCTGCGACTAGTGTTACACCTGGTCTCTTTGTAAAAAGGTCCGAGTGGACGTAAATTATCCTGCGGTCATGAATGGCGCTGGGTAGTGCGGCGATGGCGCCGAGCGGAGGTGAAGTATGCCAAGGGTAGCCAAGCTTTTCATCTCGAGTTCTGGTTCGGCGGTGCGGGCATTTCTGAGGTTCCGGGCAAACATTCCGCCCAGATGGATCAAAAACGCCCATAAATCCCGCAAGCGCATTGAGCCGGAGGTCATTGCGGCACTGCGCTCGGTAAAGAACATCCAGAAGAATCGGCCGCGAGCACGCGTGGCCCTGAAAGGCGCCAACAAGCATTTCAAAGAGGTACTAGGCCGTTGGGAAACGGCCTATGACAAAGAGAATTTCTACCGGGGAATACGCATTCTTCTGGAGCTGCAGCGGAACGGCACTTCGAATCTGTGACGCTCCGAAGCACCGGGCACTACTTCAGGTGCTTGTTGACCGCCTTGGTCATCTGGAACATGTCCAGCTTCTTCGTTCCGAAAACCGGCTGCAACTTGTCGTCAGCAATGATTTCCCGTTTGTTTTTCGGGTTCTGAAGTTTGTGCTTTTTGATGTGCGCCCAGATCTTCTTGGTGACTTCGCTTCGCGGTAACGGTTTATCGCCGACAATTTCGGCCAGGTGCGCTGAAGGCTGCATTGGCTTCATGAACGCGCTGTTTTTCTTTGCTGCTGCTTTTGCCATTTATCGCTCCGTAAGCGTTTGTTTACTGGACCCTGAATAACGGATCACCCGCTATAGTGAACCAAAATCAAGCCGGGTTCCAGAACTTTTGTTTCTTAACCTGTGTACTTAGTGTAGTCCAGGAATTGGGGGAGCGGAATCGAGAACTGCTGAACGCCGCGGGTATGCATCAGGTTTGGTGCAAGGCAGGGGCCTGAAGGACAAGACACCTGGCAGCAGGGTTGATGTGGCATATCGTTTCCGGCCTTTTGGGATTCGTGTACATTCAGAAGTTGTCGTCCCCACCGACCAACTCGATTCCTGAGTGGCCGTCACCCGCTGCGGCCCCCCAGATCACGGCGCCGCGTCCCGAAGATCCCCCCTTTAGTGGCTGGGATGTTTTGCGCATTGCATTGATGATGGTGGTCACGCTGGCGGTGTTCAGCGTCGGCGTGGTGGTGGTTGCACATCGCCTGGGAATGCTCAGGCGGACATCGCCTGATGAGATTTCGCACAACGTGCTGCTGATCCTGCCGGCACAGTTTCTGGCCTACGTGGTGGTTTTTGGGTTCATGTACCTGCTGATCACCCGGGAGCGTCGAGCACCCTTTTGGACGGCAATCCGCTGGAATTGGCCGCAATCAGGATGGCTGGGGTTCGCTGCCGTGGGCGTGATCCTGGCCATCGCTGGCCAACTGATCTCGGCGCTGCTGCCCATCCCCAAGCAGCTTCCCATTGATCAGTTCTTCCGGACGGCGCGGGACGCGTACGTGATGTCGCTGTTCAGTGTCACCGTAGCGCCCTTCATGGAGGAACTGCTCTTTCGTGGGCTTCTCTATCCGGTGCTGGCCAGGCGATTGGGCGTGCTCTGGGGAGTCATATTAACCGCGTTGCCATTTGCCCTGTTACATGCGTTGCAGCTTGCCAAATCGTGGGGTCCACTGCTGGTGCTCTTCATCGTAGGCCTGGCGCTGACCACCGTGCGCGCGGTCACCAAGTCTGTTGCCGCCAGCATGCTGGTGCACATTGGCTATAACCTGACGCTCTCGGTGATGCTCTACATCGCGAGTGACCACTTCCGTCATCTGGAGCGGCTGGCGCGCTAAGGCAGTGGTCAACTGGCCACTAACCCTGCCGTGTTATGTTAATTCCTTATGCCGTCTGCGCGAGAGCAACTGCTGCGCATCTTGTCGGAGAAGTCGTTCCGGCTGGGACAATTCAAGCTGTCTTCGGGTGGGACCAGTGACTACTACGTAGACTGCCGCACCACTACCCTCGATGCTGCGGGCTCTCGCCTTACCGGACAGGTGTTCTGGGATGAGATCAAAACCCGTGGGTGGAAGCCGCTCGCGGTTGGCGGGCTCACCATGGGAGCGGATCCAATTGTCAGCGCGGTAGCGGTGGTGAGTAGCGAAGTAAGCGGTTTTCTGGTGCGCAAGGCGGAGAAACAACATGGCACAGGGCAGCGTATAGAGGGGTTCCAGGAAAGGGGCGCGCGGGTCGTCATTGTGGATGATGTGTGTACTACAGGAGGGTCAACCGTACAGGCAATTGAGGCGGCGCGCGAATTCGGATTCGAAATCGTCGGAGTGATGTGCCTGGTTGAGCGTGAAGAGGCCGATGGACGAGTCAATGTGGAGCGGGCTGCTAAACCTGCGCCCTTCGTTTCAATTTTTACCGCGAATGATGTGCGGCGTGAGCACGTGCGCCAGGGTGAGAAACTGGCATCGTCCGGCCGGACTGCCTAATCGAATGTCACGAGAATCGAGCTGATGGTCAAGACCTTGGAATGGACCGACGAAGGCGTGCGCTTCATTGACCAGACGAAGCTTCCGTCGGAAGAGAGCTACGTTACCTGCGCGACATACGAAGAAGTAGCAGATGCCATTCGTAAGATGGTGGTGCGCGGGGCGCCGGCGATAGGTGTAGCGGCAGCCATGGGTGTTGCTCTGGGAACGCGGGACGCGGAGGGCGATCACGTTTCTGAACTGCGCCGCAATTTTGATGAAATCTGCGATGCTATAGCGGAGACGCGCCCCACTGCCGTGAATCTTTTCTGGGCCATCCGCCGCATGCGCGACAAGTTCGAGGCTGCGGCTGAACTTCCGGTGGAGCAGATCAAGCAGGCACTCATCCTGGAAGCACAGCGCATGTATCTGGAAGACATTGCCGCCAACGAAGCCATGGGGCAGCACGGCGCAACGCTCATGCCGGCGAGCGGTGGCGTTCTGACGCACTGCAATGCAGGCGCCCTGGCGACGTGCGGTTATGGCACAGCGCTGGGTGTGATACGGGCGGCGGTTGAGTCAGGCAAGAAGCTCCAGGTGTTTGCGGATGAGACGCGTCCGTTTTTGCAGGGCTCGCGGTTGACGGCATGGGAACTGATGAAGGATGGCATTCCGACGACGGTTATTTCGGACAACATGGCGGGAGCCATGATGAAGCAAGGGAAAATTGGCGCAGTGGTCGTGGGCGCGGACCGAATTGCCGCAAACGGCGATGTGGCCAATAAAATCGGCACCTACACTCTGGCCATACTTGCCAAAGAACATGCCATCCCGTTTTATGTTGCGGCGCCGTTTTCGACGGTTGATCTGGAAACCCCCGATGGTAGCAAGATTCCCATTGAGCAGCGGTCCAGCCGGGAAGTGACTCACATTGCGGGCAAAGCAATCGCCCCCGAAGGTGTGCGGGTGGAGAATCCAGCCTTCGATGTGACCCCGGCGAAATACGTTACCGCCATCGTCACCGAGCGTGGCATTGCGCGCGCGCCTTACGAGAAGTCCCTGCGCAGTCAGGCCGATTCAGCCAGCGCAGCATGACGGAACCTTAAGAGAGGATGGCGCGTACTTAAGGGAGAGGATACCTGTGCTGACTTTTCTTCTCTGGTGCTTGCTTTTTGTCCTGTGCTGGCCTTTGGCCCTGCTCGCGCTGTTTTTGTATCCACTGGTGTGGCTGGTCCTGTTACCGTTCCGCATTGTTGGGATCGCCGTTGATGGTGTGTTGGAGCTTCTCTGGGCGATGCTCACATTCCCGGCGCGCCTGTTGCGGTCGTCGGGACGGGCACGAGTCAATATTTAGATTGCGAGGCTTGCAGCTGTAAGCGCTCGGACCGCTTCTATTCCCACAAGACGTAACCTTCAAATCCAACTCTTGACCGTGTTAAGTCTGAACCTTGTTAAGAGCGAGGTCACCGATTCAGGAGAGTGCAATGGAACAGCTACTCAGGTTTGTCGCTAACTTCTTGCAGTCCAGGAACCTCGATAGGCTTCGCGATGATGTGGAAACGAGAGCGAAGCGTGCCACGGTTGCTGCACGGGAGCGCTATCGGCAGGGAAGAAAGGAGCTAGAGCGCCACGCTGATCTCTTTCAGCACAAGCGCTCAAAGAGCTCGCGAGTGCCCAGTCTGCTGGCGGGGATGGGAATAGGCCTAGGCCTGGGCCTTTTGTTCGCGCCTGCGGATGGCAAGACCACCCGGCGACGCGTCAGGGATGCGATGCAGGAATTTCGTGGCGCCCGCAGAGAGGGGAATGAAGCGGACGGTGGCACGGAATCACAGCGGCGGGACCAGTGGGTAGGGGGTATGTCTCGCAAAGCAATTGACTTGCAAGCGGACTCTGAGCAGCAGGCGCCGAGGGCGATCTGACGGCGTCCATGATTGCTTGAATAACCAGGGTTACATAGTTGGTCACGCTTCTGCTGGGGCGCGACTTCTTGTATCCTGTCCAGACCCGTTAGCATCAGTTACTGGACGTCATATAAAGATAGAATTGAGGTACACCAGCAATGAAGTCGGAACAAATTAAAGACCTTCTGGCGATGCTGAAGTTAATACAGCCAGAGCAGAAGCCGGCGGCACGGATCAAAAGATTTGTGGATCTATACCGCACGATCGATGACAAAATTGATTTCAAGAGCCTGCCTGAGGCGGAATACGATGAGCTTTTTTCCGCTTTGAGCACCGCGTGCGGCTTTGAGGATCCGCTGGACGCCTTGGAAGCGGTCGCACAGGCGGGAAGCAACAGCCGGCGAAGCGCAGCATAAATCACGCCATCTCAGCCCTGCATGGTTTTCAGCTCGGGACTGAGGATCAGCGTGGGCTCGGTGACGGCCTGAACATCGTCGGCGGTCAAGCCAGGCGCGATTTCTTCTAGCACAAGTCCAGTCGGGGTCACGCGAATGTACGCCATTTCCGTGACGATGGTATCTACCACTCTCACTCCGGTCAGCGGCAGACTACATTTCTTCAAAATTTTTGGCTGACCCTCGCGAGTGGTGTGCTCCATGGCCACAATCACCCGCCGGGCGCCGGCTACCAGGTCCATTGCACCGCCCATTCCCTTCACCATTTTGCCGGGAATCATCCAGTTGGCCAGATTGCCTTTTTCATCTACTTCCATCGCGCCCAGCACGCTCAGATCAATGTGGCCGCCGCGGATCATGGCAAAAGAATCAGCGCTGGAAAAGTAGGCAGTGCCGGGAATTTCGCTAATCGTTTCTTTGCCGGCATTGATAAGGTCGGCGTCTTCCCGCCCCTCGAGGGGGAACGGTCCAATACCCAACATTCCATTCTCGCTTTGCAAGATTACGTCCATCCCTTGGGGGACGCAGTTGGCTACCAGCGTGGGCATGCCGATACCGAGGTTGACGTAGAAGCCATCACGCAGCTCGCGGGCGATGCGCTTCACGATACGGTCGCGTTTTTCGACATCTTTAGGAACTTTGGAAGTCGTGGCCATGATTTTTTACGATTGAGTGAATCATTGAAGGATTGAGGCATTGAGTGATTGGTTCCGGGTTGTGGCGGCCGACTGGCAATGGCTCAGAGTATCAATGACTCAATCTCTCAAGGTTTCAATACGTCAATCCTAAATCCTACCAGGCGGCTTCTGTACGCCTGAACTGGGTCAACACTCGCTCCAGTTCTTCGTATGAGGTGCGGGCGTCAGCGTGCGACTCGGCGTGGTACTTGTAGGCCGTCGCCAGCAATTCGCCGAAGTGGTCCTCAATGCCGCCCATGGCCTCATCGTAAGCCGGCGCCATGACCGCCAATTCGGCGCCCAGATCGCCCAGCGTAAGACCGCCTTCTTCGTACATGCGGATATAGCGGAGCACGCTGGTGCGAACCTCCTCCACGGTGCTGTCAGGCGCGGGCATAGTTCAGTGTGCGGGAGTGGTGCGTCCCAGGATCATCCAGATCACTACCATTACCAGAACAGCAAGCAGCAACCAATGTCGAGTCCTCACGCGTGCCTCCTTGCATCCCGAAGCCGCGACTCAAGCCTTGCGAACGGTGCGTTTCTCAATGCGCTTTTCGTATGCCTCGCCCTGGAAGATGCGTTTCACGAAAACACTGGGGGTGTGCACGGTATCAGGATCCAGCTCGCCCACCTCCACTAGCTCCTCGACTTCGGCAATGGTGACGCGGGCAGCCATCGCCATCATGGGATTAAAATTGCGCGCTGTTTTGCGATAGACCAGGTTGCCCCACTTGTCGCCCTTCCAGGCTTTGATCAGGGCGAAGTCGGCGCGCAGACAATGCTCCATCAGATACATGCGGCCGCCAAATTCTCGGGTTTCTTTATTTTCCGCCACGACCGTGCCGACTCCAGTGGGAGTGTAGAAGGCGGGTATTCCCGCGCCGGCGGCGCGCATGCGCTCGGAAAATGTACCCTGCGGCACCAGTTCGAGTTCCATTTTGCCGGTGAGCACCATTTCTTCCAGCAGCTTGTTTTCGCCCACGTAGGTCCCGATGTGCTTGCGAATCTGGCCGGCAGCCAATAGCAGTCCCACGCCGAAGCCATCCACCCCGGCATTGTTGCTGATGGTGGTCAGCCGTTTCACACCTTTCTTCAGCAGGGCACGGATCAGATTTTCCGGGATGCCGCAGAGGCCGAAACCGCCAATCATGATGGTGGCGCCATCCTGGATGTCGCGAATGGCCTCCTCGGCATTGGCAACTACTTTGTTCATAAGAGGGCGATTCTACGGTTGAGCGCGATGCCAACGCAAACGGGCACAAGAAGTTCACCACAGAGGAGCACTGAGATTAAACACGCAAAGCAAGGCAAGTAACACTTCATGTTTCGCTGTGTCCTCTGTGGTTAGAACTATTACTAAACTTCGATGAATTTGCGACCATCCTTTTCAGAAGGAAGCGGGCAGACGTCGTAGCGTCCGAAAATACGGTATCGGCTGCGTGCCACCAGGTTGTAGAGCCAATCACGAACCAACCGCGGCAGCAAAGCGAATGCTCCACCAAGAACACGCCAGAATGGCCCCAAGCGGCGCATGATGTTTACCACTGCCTCCGATCGGCCGAAAAACCTCTCTTGGGGAGTGCCGGCATCGAGCACGAGATAGACGGTATCAAGGTTGCCGGGCGACAATCCGTGCCGCTGTAGCAAGTCGCGGGCAAAATTACTCTGCAGCGAGGCGAGCCGGAAACGGTCGTGGCGATCACGAGAGAGGATGAACCGGTTAAAGCGGTTGCACAGCCCGCAGACGCCATCGTAGAGGATGATCGCCGACTGCGAAGGCACTTCGGGCATATCTCAATTCTTTACCACAGAGTGCACAAAGGTACACGAAGGTTCGCAATGCAACGTGCTGTGACTACTCTTTGTGACCCTTCGTGTTCTTTGTGGTGAGCGTTTTTCGCAGTTTGTTGGCGGAAGCAAACTCGCTCTCTAGCTCACGAGTAGAAAGATTTTCGCGCAAGTGGGCGAGCCTTTGCTCTAGCCGCAGGAGTGCCTCCTGAATGTTAGATGGATTCGTAAGCGCAACATCGCGCCACATTGAATAGGGGCTGGCTGCCACGCGAGTCATATCGCGCAGCGTGGGGCCGCCGAGTTCGAGGGCTTCCGGATCGGAGGCGAATTCATTGGCTAGAGATGCCGCAAGCGCAGTGGATACCAATTGCGGCAGGTGACTGATCCAGGCGCAGGCCCAGTCGTGGCGATCGGGTGCCATAGAGAGTATGTGCGCGCCTACGCTGCGTACGAGATCGAGGAAAGCGGCGGCCGGGCTGCCCACCGGAATGTTGTTCTCGAATGGCGTAATCGCCCAAGTTGCCCCGGCAAATAGATCTGCGTCGGCATTCTCGATTCCGCTGTGCTCTTTGCCTGCCATTGGGTGCCCGGGAAGAAAACGGTTCGCGGCATCCTTCCCGAAAACAGCGCGGGCGCGCGCCGCGATTTCGGCCTTGGTGCTACCGACATCGGTGAGAAGAGTTTCCGACGAAATCACCGGCCCTAGCCGCTCTACGAGATCGATTATCGTGCCTACGTTGGGTGCTAAGAGCACAACATCGCTTCCAACCGAAGCCTCTGCTGGATCTGCGACAGCTGCATCAATAGCGCCAATTTTCCGCGCTTGTGTCAGGACCGATTCACGATCGCAGCCCACGATGCGTCCACGAAAGCCGTGCTTCTTAAGGGCCAGGGCGAAAGACCCGCCGATCAGCCCGGTGCCGACGATGGTGATCTGCCGAATGTTCATCGGGTTATATTTTCACTACGGAAGCACGGAATATTGATTTTATTTATCCAATTTCCTGCGTTTCTCTGTTGTCTACGTGGTGAATTATTACGCGATTTTTCTCCCCACTGCGGGAGCGATGATGCGCAGCTCGTCCATTAATTTGCGGAACTGTTCAGGATAAAGCGACTGCGCGCCATCAGAAAGCGCGGTATCGGGACTGGGGTGGACCTCGATCAGCAGCGCGTCGCAACCGGCGGCCACGGCGGCGCGGGCCATGGGCGCGACCTTGTCGCGGCGGCCAGTCCCGTGCGAAGGATCGGCAGTCATGGGCAAATGCGAAAGCTTCTTGATGATCGGAATCGCAGAAATGTCCATGGTGTTGCGCGTATAGGTTTCAAAAGTGCGAATTCCGCGCTCGCACAGGATCACGTCATAATTGCCGCCGGCCATAATGTATTCGGCGGAGAGCAGCAACTCTTCGAGTGTGGCCGCAATGCCGCGTTTGAGGAGCACCGGCTTGCGTACCCGTCCCAACTCGCGCAGCAGGTTGAAGTTCTGCATGTTGCGCGCGCCGACCTGCAGAATGTCCACGTAGGGCAATAGTAACGGGATCTGCGAGATTTCCATGACCTCGCTGATCACCAACAGCTTGAACTTATCGCCCGCTTCGCGCAGCAACTTTAGCGCGTCTTCTCCCAGCCCCTGAAAAGAATACGGCGACGAACGCGGCTTGAAGGCTCCCCCACGCAACACCCGCGCTCCCGATTTTGATACCTGCTCCGCTGCCGCAAGTAGCTGCTCGCGGGATTCCACCGAACAAGGTCCAGCCATGATGACGACAGCATCGCCACCGATTTGAACGCCGAGCGGCAGCTTGACTATGGTTCCCTCAGGGCGGAAGCTGCGTCCGGCCAGCTTATAAGGCGAGCTGATGCGATGCACCTGCTGAACACCGGGCAGCACTTCCAGTTCGCGCACGTCGAAGTCAATGCGCGCTCCCACCGCGCCCAGCACCGTCTGCTGCACTCCGGTACTGCGGTGGATTTCAAAGCCCATCTTCACCAGATGATCAATCATCTGCTGAATCTGTTCCTCGCTGGCCGACTCTTGCATCGCGATGATCAGTCGTTCACCTCGGACTCCAATTCCGTGTCGCCGCCTGTAGACGGGCGTTTTGGAGCAATTTCTTCCTTCTGGATTTTGCGCATGATGTCAATGATGCGTTCATAGATCTGCACCATGTCACGGTGCGAGAGCGGCCCAAGGTTGATCTTCTGCACGTTTTCAAAAATCGTCTTCTCGCGATCGGGCTCATAGATTGGCATATTGGTGTTGCGCTTGAGACGTCCAATCTCGTGCGCCGCTTGCGCCCGCTGATTCAACAGCTCAACCAGCTTGCGATCAATCTCGTCAATTTTCTTGCGCCAATCAGCGATGTCCATGGTTTAACAATAGCTTATTCAAGAATAACTGATTGCCCAACTCGCGCGGACCCAATCGCCACGAGGGCTGCTAAGCAATCGATACGGAATGGCGGCTGGCGGCTGGCTTGCCTTTACGGATCAGGCCGGCAACGAAATCGTGAACCGCCTCTGGCTCGCGGCCCGGATTTCGTTCAATGGTGTGTACGATGGCGCTGCCGACGACGGCCGCGTCCGCGAACTCGCCCACTGAAGCAAACTGCTCAGGAGTGGAAATTCCGAAGCCGACCGCAACCGGCAACTTGGTGTGACGCCGGATACGGCGAACCAGCTCGCGCGCCTCTTCTGAAAGCTGCTGCCGTTCACCGGTAATCCCTGTCCGAGAGACGGCGTACACAAAACCGCTGGACGATTTCGCGATCCGTCGCAGGCGCGCGTCCGGACTGGTGGGCGCAGCCAGAAAGACGGTCGCTAGATTTCGCGTACTCATGCTCCGCAAATAATCGTCCGCTTCTTCTGTCGGAAGATCGGTCATCAAAGCCCCGTCAATGCCGGCATCGGCCGCACTTGCACAGAAGCGCTCAAGCCCGAATTGCAGGATTGGATTGAAGTAGGAAAACACGATCAAACCGACCTGACTCTGGCGACGTAATTCCCTACCCAGCGCCAAAACATCTGCCAGCGTCACTCCTTGCCGCAGAGCACGCTCACTGGCGCGCTGGATTACCGGCCCGTCGGCAACCGGATCACTGAAGGGCACGCCCAACTCGATGGTCTCAGCGCCGGCGTCGATGGCTGCCAGTGCCACCTCACGCGAAACCTCAAGTGTGGGATCGCCACAAGTGAGATAGGCAACGAGTGAGGGCCGACTTTGGAAGGTTAAGGCCATCGGGGAATTTCTAATTTGTATTTGTAAAAGTGAAAAAGCACAAAACTACTAGACGCTACTCAACGTTACGACCTTGCACATTACTCAATTGAAAATCTCTTTCAGGATTCCCATGTCTTTGTCGCCACGGCCGGAGATGTTCACGATCACAACTTCCGACCTTTTCATGCGCGGCGCGCGCTTGATGCACTCAGCGACTGCATGCGCCGACTCCAAGGCCGGGATAATTCCCTCGGTACGCGCCAAGAGCGAGCACGCTTGCAGCGCCTCATCGTCAGAGGCGGACACATATTCCGCGCGGCCGCTGTCCTTAAGGGAGGCGTGCTCCGGACCGATCGCAGGGTAGTCCAGACCAGCGGAAATAGAGTGGGTTGTGGCAATCTGGCCAGCCACATCCTGCAGAACATAGGAATAAGTTCCCTGCAAAACACCGGGGTTGCCGCCTGCCCTGAAGCGAGCGGCATGATCGCCCAACGCAGCGCCACGCCCGCCGGCTTCGACGCCGATCAACTGCACCCCGCGATCAGGAATGAACTGGTGGAAAATGCCGATGGCATTCGATCCGCCGCCTACACAAGCAATGATCGCCGCTGGAAGCTTCTTCTCGAATTTTAAGATTTGCGCCCTGGCCTCGCGTCCGATTACCGAGTGGAAATCGCGCACCATCGTGGGATAGGGATGCGCACCGAGGACACTGCCCAACAAATAATGAGTGGTGCGCACATTGGTGACCCAGTCCCGCATGGCCTCATTGATGGCGTCCTTCAGGGTGCGCGAGCCGGAGTCAACTCCGCGCACCTCCGCCCCCAGCAAGCGCATGCGGAAGACATTCAACTCCTGGCGGCGCATGTCTTCTATGCCCATGTAAACAACACACTCGAATCCAAACAGCGCGCATACTGTGGCAGTCGCTACTCCATGCTGCCCAGCGCCGGTTTCTGCAATCACCCGGCGTTTGCCCATCCGCTGTGTGAGCAGTGCCTGGCCCAGACAATTGTTGATTTTGTGTGCGCCGGTGTGTAGCAGGTCTTCCCGCTTCAGGTAAATCTTGGCGCCGCCGAGTTTGTCGGTAAGGCGTCGCGCGAAGAACAATGGTGTTGGCCGTCCAGCGTAATTGCGCAGCAGGTAATCCAGCTCGCGCTGAAATGTTTTGTCGCGCCGCGCTTGATCGTAGACGCGTTCCAGCTCATCCAGTGCCGCCATCAGCGTTTCTGGAACGTAGCGGCCGCCGTATGGCCCGAAACGACCAGGGACACTCTGGGAAGGCTTACGGGCAAGCGGCTTGACCGCAGCTGGCCTGCTGCGAGAGACAGCTTTACGGGTTGTGGGGCTGGTTGGCATTCTGCTTTCAGACGCTCGCGTTTCCTCGAAGCTTCACAACTCTGCTGCCGCTTCCTTGTGAGCAGCGGTACGCGCCGCTTCAATAAAGGCGTGCACCTTCTTATGATCTTTTTTCCCCGGTTCGAGTTCCACCCCGGAAGTTACGTCAACCCCCCAGGGGCGGAAGAACTGGACAGCTTCGCCTACATTGGCAGGACTTAGGCCACCGGCAATGATGACGCGCTGACGGCGACCGACATCTTCGACGACTGAGGCATTGGCCTTCCAGTCAAAAGTCTTACCCGTACCCCCGCGTTTCTTAGCAGTGCCAGAATCAAGCAGGAAGGCATAAACGACTTTCGGATCCCAGGCCGCGGCCCAACTTGCTCCGTCCACGATGCTCATAGGGCAAGAGACCAGCAGCTTGAACGGCAACTGCCGAGCCATCAACGCTGCCCAGCGGCTCACTTCATCCCCCTGCACCTGTACGGCGGTGAGCCCAGCTTGCCGCGCGATGGCTTGGACCTGTTCCGCCGATTCATCCACGAACACACCGACTTTCTCAATAGCTCTCGGCAACTGGCGGATGATGTCGCGGGCCTGCTCCGGCTCTACGCGCCGTGGACTGGGGGCGAAAATAAATCCCAGCGCATCAGCGCCGGCCTCGACTGCGGCAAGAGCGTCTTCCAGATTCGTGGTACCGCAAATTTTTACCCAGGTCATTGAGCCTCAAGAGCCCACGGTCGCGTGTTTTGCGTCTGCGATCAGGATGCGCAGCATCTCGCCGGGGTGCACCGCCTTCATCAGAGATTCCCCTATCAGAAAGCCCTGATACCCCACGGCACGCAGCTTACGAATGTCCTGCCCGGACCCGATCCCACTCTCCGCAATCCGCAGTACATTTTTGGGGATCAGCGCAGCCAATCGCATAGGCGTTTCTAAATCCACGGTAAAAGTACGCAGGTTCCGGCTGTTCACGCCGATGATTTCGCAGCCCGCGCCCAACGCGCGCGCCAACTCTTGCTCATCGTGCACCTCGCAGAGCACGTCCAGGTCAAACGCGCGTGCAGCTCGGTGAAGGTTGCGCAGCTCCGCGTCGCTCAGGGCGGCAACGATTAGCAGCACTGCGTCCGCGCCGTGGGCCCGCGATTCCAACATCTGGAATTCATCCACCATGAAATCTTTGCGCAGGCAGGGCAGACGAGTGCTGAGCGATGCCTGCTGCAGGTTGGACAAAGAACCCTGAAAAAATTCCTCGTCTGTCAGCACGGAAA
This sequence comes from Terriglobales bacterium, assembly GCA_035651655.1. Taxonomy (NCBI): domain Bacteria; kingdom Pseudomonadati; phylum Acidobacteriota; class Terriglobia; order Terriglobales; species Terriglobales bacterium. Next base: position 22,902 of record DASRFG010000020.1, on the reverse strand, counting down.
GAGCAGCAGCACCGGCGGTGGCCAGTTCTTTGGCCAGCGATGCAACGTCGAACTCGGCGCGGATAGTGCCACGCGAAGGCGAGGCCTTTTTCAGCTCCCCAACAATGGCGACCCCATCCTGGTCTGCTTTCAATAGGGCGTCTTTAAATCCGCGGACCTCATGCTGCGCCGCTTTCCGCTCCAGATCGCGCAAATCGGTGCCGCGCTTGCTGGCGGCAACGCGACGGCGGGTGGCGGAGAGAATACTGTCCAGAGTAGCGGGCATTGTGAATCCGACGATTATACGGTCTGCCCGCTCCCAGAGGCACAGAGGACGGTTAGTGATAGCAACAATTAGGGTTCCATCACTTCCGTTACTTGCCGGCCCCGCAGAGGTGCCACATGATTACGCTGCTATTTCCAACACAGATTACGATATCTCGGGGAGGCATGAAGTGCGCAAACTGTCGCGATTTGCAGTGTGTTTCTTCAGCTTAACGCTTGTGTTTTCAGCAGTTTGCCAAGCTCAGCAGCAGTCAGGAAGCGCCCCCACCAGACCGAGCATTTCATTTGAAGGACCATCGCAAGCTGATCTGGCTAAGCAGTCCGAGGCGGATGCACAAAAATCCGAAGCGCCCACGGCGCGGGCGCGACGTTCCAGCGAACCCAGCATTGGCGAATTCGGCCGGATTGGGGTTGGTGTGAAAATTTCGACGCTGGGCATTGGAGGCGAAGTCGCTACGGCGGTCACCCACTCCTCCAATGTGCGCATGGGTTTCAACGCATTCAGCTACAGCCGGGGATTCGCACAGGATGGCGTGAACTATAACGGATCGCTCACGCTGCGGTCGGTGGAAGCACATTTCGACTGGTTTCCATTTGCCGACAGTTTTCACATCAGCCCGGGCGTGATGGCGTACAACGGGAATCAGGTGAAGGGAAATGCAACGGTCCTAGCGGGCCAGGCTTTTTCGTTGGGCAATGGCGTTTACACTACTGACCCTGCCAATCCAATGATCGGTACCGGGAAGATAGATTTTGCCAGGGTTGCGCCGACGTTCCTGGTGGGATGGGGAAACTTGCTTCCTCGCCACGGGCGTCGCTGGAGCATTCCGGTAGAGATTGGATTCGCGTATCAGGGGCAACCGCGCGCTACTTTGGCCTTGGCCGGAGGTGTATGTGATGTGTCGCTAACCTTCTGCCGGTCAGTTGCGTCGGACCCGACTGTGCAGGCCAATATCCTGGCGGAGCAGACCAAGATCAACAATAACCTATCTCTCTATAAGTTCTATCCTGTGATCTCGGTCGGCTTCGGCTACAAGTTCTAATCGCACTTCTTTCTGGGTGGAACCCGGTTGCGCCTCACTCGCTGATATTGGGTTCCACCTCGACTCCCACTCCTTTCTCGCGCGGATCAATCCAGTTTGTGTAGGGAGGGCACGCCTGTGAATGGATTTGGCGAACAAGAGTGTCCGCCCTACACCGCTATACTGTCGGCATGCCAAAGGACTGGAAGACCAGGCTGATACACTCCGACGCGCGCACGCCGGAGGGATTTCGCTCGCTCACAACGCCGGTATATCGAGGCTCCACGACCGTTTTTCCGAACGCCGAATCGGTTCAGGACCACTGGAACCAGCACGAGGTCGGATACACCTACGGTCTGTACGGAACTCCAACCACTCTGGAACTCGCCGGACGAGTTTGTGAACTGGAACATGGGTATCGCACCATCATTACTCCGGGTGGGCAGAGCGCGCTCACGCTGATCAACCTTGCCATTCTCAAAGCGGGAGATCACGTCCTGATTCCTGAAAGTCTTTATGGGCCGCATCGCGAGCTGGCTAAGGATTTGCTGGTTCGACTGGGAATCGAATGCAGCGGCTATGAGCCGACGATTGGCGGTGGAATTGCCAAGCACATCCGCAAGTACACGAGGCTGGTCTGGTGCGAAAGTCCAGGTTCTGCAACCATCGAGGTTCAGGACGTGCCAGCAATAGCCGCGGTGGCGCACGAAAAGGGAGCGCTGGTCGCGCTGGATAATACATGGGCGGCAGGAGTGTTGTTTGACGCCTTCGCTCACGGTGTTGACATCACCATGCAAGCCCTCACCAAGTATGTGGGCGGACACAGTGATTTGCTTCTGGGCTCAGTGACGGTGAAGGATCGATCTCTGCACGAGCACCTCGGCCAAACCCACAAGCTGCTTGGGTTCGCGGCATCGCCCGATGATTGCAGCCTGGCGCTGCGGGGGATGCAGACGCTTGCGGTCCGCCTTAAACAGATTGAGGCGTCAGCTCTGGAAATCGCACGCTGGCTTGGAGCGCGTCCGGAGATCGAGCGCGTGCTTCACCCCGCGCTGCCGTCGTGTCCCGGACATGAAATCTGGAAAAGAGATTTCAGCGGATCGGCAGGCGTATTTTCCATCGTATTCGCGCCGAAGTTCACCAAGCAGCAGGTATTGAGCTTCGTGGATGCATTGGAACTGTTCGAGATTGGATACAGTTGGGCGGGCGTAACCAGCCTCGCCGTCCCTTACGACTTCACCGGCATCAAACAACGCCCCAACTACGGCCATCGCCTCGTCAGGCTGAACATCGGTCTCGAGGAAACCCGCGATCTGGTCCTCGACCTGGAGCAGGCGTTGGATGAGATGAAAAAGCCCAAATCCTAGCCCGCGGCGGTTTGGTCAATACTCTTCCGCTTCGCTCTCGCTAATCAGTATCTGGCGGTTCGGGCGGCCGCTCGTCATTCAGGAAGAAGCTTGCGTCCAAAGGAGCGCCGACCTTCTGAAAGATTCGGGGAAGTTGGTTGAGCTGGAAAAAGGCGGTGAGATAGGTCGGGGAGCGCGCATCGGCAAATCCGAGCGAACCGAGGTTGAAATTGTGTTCGATGAACCTCAGAATGCTGCCGAAATCGTGCCTGATGTTGTTCACATAACCTGCGGGAGTATAGGCAGAAACGACAATCAGCGGGACGCGAAAACCGTATTGATAATCCCCTTGGATGCCAGGGAGAATTGTTGGCGCTTCATGGTCGTACCATCCTCCCCAGTCGTCCCAGGTTATGAAGATGGCGGTGTTATTCCAATAGAGTTCCCCGTCGCGGCACCTATGGTTCGTCCCGATAGCATTGACAATAGCAGCCACCCAGGAAGGCCCACCGATGCCATTCGGGGTTCCTGCATGATCGGAGTTTTGCCCAATGGGAATCACCCAGCTTACGTTTGGCAGGTTACAAGTGCGGATGTCGGTCAGCACATCCGCGGGAGTGAGATCAACATTCTGCTTCCAACTGGCTCCGGTGCATTGCCCGCCGGGACCGCTCGATTGGCAGATATGCTGAATGGCATTCGGCGCTGTCCAGATAGAGCCAGCCTCCGGCGCGTAGTACTTCCAAGAAAGGGGGCTTGGTTGTCTGGCGAGCAGATCCGCCATTGTTTGGTGCTCGAAACATGGATAAGGTCCGGGCTCCTCCTCATTGCCGTTGTCGGGATCAACCACACTCACGGTTGTTCCTGCTGGGGCAATGCATCCCGCGATATGACTTCCGGTCATATTTTCTGCGGCAAATGTTGCCGCAGCATCGGCGGCTGCACTGGGGGCCGAGGTGCCTCCGAAGAGGAATTGATGGGCGGGAAAGCTGGGTCCCTGGTTGGTCTGAAACATATAGTTCGCCCATCCGTACTGCGTCGCCAGAACAAGGTACGGGTTTAAGATCCCGCTAGAATTATCTACAAACTTAAACTGTGGCTTCGGAGGGCACTTGCGAATACATGGGATGTCTCCGGCGCCGTCCATCCTTCCGTTGTCATACATGCTGAGAAACGCACCATGGGTGTGACTCAAATCATAGTTGGTCCCGAGCGAAACGCGCGTTGGCTGAGTCGTTCCGTTCAAGGAATGTTTGTCCACCCAGTTTGCAGTGAGAATGTCGTATTTGGATGGTTCGGCCGGATTGGTCCTGCAGTTGTTGCGGGGGCCGAAAGGCGGCTTGCACAATCCCTGAAAAAGATTGTCAGGAGTGCGGTTCTCCTGGACGATCACCACCACATGTTTAAAACTTGAGATTTGGGCGGGAGCGGCAATCGCCCCAACCAACATAAGAGCAAACACAACCTTGGCCACAAATTTCATTTAGTCTTTTAGAATTAAGAGATCGTCCTTCGCATTATTGCAAAAAACGCGGGAGAACAACAGGGCAGGAGTCTGCGCTCGCCAACGTCAGCGCGAGGCGGCAACTTCCACGGTTGCACTCGATGGCAGCATGACGTTCTCGCTCTGGACTACTTGGAAATCCGAGGTGCGGTATTTTAAAGGCACGGACGGACCTGCCGGCACAAGCAAGCGCACGCTGGTAACAGTCCAAGTGCCAGCGGGGGCGGTCGGAGGAATTCTCAGGTAAACGGAATAACCGTCTTTCGAAGAAGTGAGCTGGCCGACGTTCTGCACTCCCCGGAATCCAGGTGTGCGGTGCTTGGGCGCAACCGATACCAGCACGGCCGAGTCATTGAAGTTCGGCATAGTGTCAGGGTGGATAGTGAGTCCTACGACGCCGCCCGCCTGGACTTGTGCCGACTGGTTGCTATCTGTGGCTTGTTGCGCAAACGCTGTGCAAGCAAAGATCAATGCTGCCGTAATTGCCAGAACCTTGCTCATGGCTGCTCCTTCGAATACTCAACGCATCCTTTTAAAAATTCGGACACATTATTTAATTCGATGGTATGGAGCATAGACGGGTTGGCACCTGCTTGACAGCTATGGTCGACAGCGGGACAGGTTAGCCGGGGTGAAGCACTGGCGATGTGAGAGACTCTTCCTTATTTTGTGCAGCATAGAACGGTTTTGTTACAGTAGGTTGCGCGATTGTGAAATTTCGGTGAAGGTTCCCTTTGTAGCGATTCCTGCGCCAGGAAGCTCTGCCCGGCGTTGCAGCAACCGAGTCGAGCTGACTGGAATTCACATTTCTGTAATAACTTACTTATTCGTTTGCCTCTAGAATAGCCCGAAATGCCGCGAATCTCGCTCGATAATCCGGCTTATTACCTCAATCGGGAATCTTCATGGCTGGCGTTTAATCGAAGAGTCCTGGAGGAAGCTGAGGACGAGCAAAATCCGCTGCTGGAACGGTTGAAATTTCTCTCCATTAGCGCGAGCAACCTGGACGAATTTTTCGAAGTTCGTGTGGCGGCTATGCTGCAGCATATTGAGGACGGGCACATTGAGGGCGGTCCAGATGGAGCCACCCTGCCCGAAGTGCGCGACCTGGTAGCGCGACAGACGCATGCCCTGGTGGAAGATCAATACCGCTGCTGGAACGAGAAACTTAGCCCCGCACTGGCGGAGAAGGGCGTCCGGGTACTAGCGCTGCATGAGCTTGATTCCCAGCAGCGTGCTTTTGTGGACGATTATTGCGATCGCGCCCTTGATCCGCTGCTGACTCCCATCACGGTGGATCCTGCACACCCCTTCCCTCGGGTCATCAACAAGGCGCTGTGTGTAGCATTTTTACTTCGTCGGCGGCGTCGCGCTTCCACGACCTACATGGGCGTTGTAACTGTGCCGCGCGCACTTCCACGACTGGTCAAATTGCCGTCTGATAATACCGACGATTACATTGCTCTGGCTGATTTGGTCGTCAGCCACGCGGAACAAATGTATCGTGGCTATGAAATCATTTCATCGGCGGCGTTTCGAGTGACCCGCAACAGCAACCTCTATCTGCAAGAAGAGGAGTCTCGGAATCTGTTGGAATCGGTCCGCACTGAACTGCACAATCGGCGAAAAGGGGCGGCGGTCAGGCTGGAGATTGAGGCTGATGCCGATCCTGAGATTGTCGAGCGTCTGCGCAGCAACTTTGATCTGGCGCCATGGCAGGTTTTCCGGAACAACGGACCGGTTAACCTAAATCGTTTATTTGCTATTTACGAACAGTCAGAACGTCCCGAACTGAAATACCGGCCGTTTGTTCCAAAAGAACTGCGGCTAACCGGCAAATCGCGTGATGTGTTTGACGAACTGCGCAGCCGTGACATCCTGTTGCACCATCCCTTTGATTCTTACGATTCTGTAGTCTCATTCATCGAGGCGGCAGCCGAGGATCCGCGCGTGCTCTCCATCAAACAGACCTTGTATCGCACGTCGGAGCATTCGATGGTGATTCCATCTCTTATTGCCGCCGCGGCCAAGAAGGAGGTAACGGTCGTCGTTGAGTTGAAAGCCCGCTTCGATGAAGCTTCGAACATTCGCTGGGCGCGCGATCTGGAGGATGCCGGTGTGCAGGTCTTTCACGGATTAGTTGGACTGAAGACCCACTGCAAACTGGCGTTAATTGTCCGCCAGGATTCCGATGGCGTGAGCCGGCGCTATGCTCATCTTGGAACCGGAAATTACAATTCAGTTACTGCCCGCCACTATACGGACCTGAGTTTTCTCACTTCTAATAAGGACGTCACCAAGGCGGTGCACGATGCTTTCAGTTTTCTTACCGCTTACGCTGAGCACCCGAATTACGAGCCCCTAATTTTGGCCCCGGCGAATCTCGCCGAGCGATGCCTGGAACTGATTCAACGCGAAGCCGACCACGCGCGGCATGGCAGACCGGCATATATCATCGCGAAGATGAATGCATTGCTCGATCAGAACATCATTGCAGCTCTCTACCGCGCTTCCCAGGCGGGCGTGAACATTGATTTGATTGTAAGGGGGATGTGCGCTTTACGTCCGGGATTGAGGGGGATTAGCGACCGCATCCGTGTACGGAGTGTGGTAGGCCGTTTCCTTGAGCACAGCCGAATATTTTATTTTGCCAATGGAGGCCAGGAAGAGGGCTACATTTCGAGTGCGGACTGGATGCCTCGGAACTTGTATGAAAGAGTAGAAGTAATGTTACCCATTCAGGAACCCGTGCTTCGGGACCGTTTGCGTTATGAAATTTTGGCTGCCTATTTGGCGGACAACATGAAAGCGCGCGTCTTGCGTCCAGATGGCACCTATTTGCATGTGAAGCGAAAGGCCGGAAAGGGCCGCTCGGTTCCCGGTTTCAACGCGCAAGAGTTCCTGATTGATTTGGCGGAGGGAAAAGCGTCTATCAGTCAGATTCCCTCACGTCTCGATTCCAAAACACCAAAGCTCCTGCTTCAAGCGTAAATTGCGATGATCCTCTATTTTGTGCGCCACGCCAGCGCCGGCGAACGGGTAAGCGATCCGAAAAAGGATGCAAAGCGGGCGCTCGATGCCGATGGAATCGAGCAGTGCAGGCTGATGGGCCGGCTGCTCGCAGCGCTCGATGTCCAAGTGGACGCAATCATTGCCAGTCCGCTCAAGCGAGCAGCGCAAACTGCGGTGCTGGTGGCCAATGAAATGGGACACGAGGGGAAACTTCAGCTTGATCCTGCGTTGCGTCCGGAGGCCAGCATCGCTCAATTTCGTGAGCTGCTCAATCGCTATACGAAAGCTGACGCAATTATGGTAGTGGGACACAATCCGAACCTTAGCGAATTTCTGGGCAGCCTGATTGGCCGCGGCAGCCGTGCGGGAGTGAACCTGAAGAAGGGTGCGGTGGCCCAGGCGGAGCTCAAGCGCAACAATGCGGTGCTGCGTTGGTGTGTCACCCCTAAAGTTGCTGCCGCAGCTCAAGCTACCGCCGCTGAGAGTCCACGTCCCAAGACTTCCCGAAAGTAGGCGCGTTCCCTTTCCAGCGCCCACAATTCCAATTCAACGTCGGTACCCCGTTTTGGGGTCAGTGCAAGCGCAACGGTGTTTTTCTGTAGGCGAATCTTCAGCGCTTTAACTGCCTGATGGCGTCCAAGGTTCAGAGCGCGCGCCAGCCGTAACACCAGGCATGCTCGCATAACATGCTGCCGGTCCGCCGCCGGCAATGCTTTGATGGGAGGGTCCGAAGCCAAGGGAGGAGAGGTCCCTGTATAACGGGCAATGGCGGCGATGATGCGCCGTTGTTGCGGCGTAACCCCGAGGATTTCGGAGTGGGAAAGGATGTAGTACGCGTGCCGGTGCCTGCCATTGCGATTGATATATCCGCCGACCTCATAAAGGATGGCTGCGGCCGATACCCACTCTTCGTATTCCATGGGCAACTGATGCAGCCGAGCCATGGACCGGAATAGCTGCACCGCGAACTTGCGTACTTGCATCGCGTGATCCATGTCCACTTGGTAGTGGCCCGCCGCGGCGAGGATTGATTCCCAGCGTTCTGACTCGATTTTTTCACGCGGCCGCGCGCGGCGATCGTAGTCGGCGGCCATTTGCTCCAGCAGCCCGTCCCGCAAACCTAAAGGCGAATAGCGAAAATATCTTAGGCGGCAGCGCTCCAGAAGTTGCGCATACACCGCTGCTCCAGCCACGACAATCTCGGCGCGCCGCGGACCGATGCCCTGGAGCTCGGCGCGTTCCTCAACCGTCCGCCTTGCCAGCAGCCTGGCTATCCGGGCAGCGGTTCTGGCTGGCACGAAAGAACCGGCTGTGCCACTGGAGTGCTTATCCAGGTTCTCGGCTACCGCCGCCAACGCCGCTGCCGTGCCTGAAGTCGCAATCACTGTCTTAACGCGGGCGGCTATGATTTTGTTCGACACCCGCCCCAACTCGCGATCAATAAACCCACGTAACTGGCGCAACTCTTTTTTACGAGGCGGATCGTGGTGCAGAAACTCATTGGTCAGGCGCACAGCTCCCAAAGGAACACTGACCGTGTCGCGGATCTGGCCGCGAACCGAGATGGTGAGTTCACAACTGCCGCCGCCCAGATCCACCATCAGTGCTGGCCAGCCGGAGATGCGAAGATTCGAAACCACCCCCAGGTGGATGAGGCGAGCTTCCTCGGCGCCGGAGATGATCTCCACTGTCCATCCCGTAACCGAATGGACCCAGTCTATAAATCGCTGCCGGTTGTGGGCCTCGCGAAGCGCGCTGGTGGCTACCACCCGAACGGCGTCAACGCCGTATTCTTGCGAGGCGCGATGGAAACGGCGCAGAACCTTGACCGTATCCGACATGGAGTCCGGCGAGAGCACGCCGCCCGGAGACTTGAACACCAATTCTCCAAGACGGGTGACTTGCCGGTCTTCATGTATAACTCTCAGGCGCCGCCGCACCAGGCGTGCGATTTTCAACCGGACTGAATTAGCTCCGATATCAACCGCCGCAAAGGTGGGCATAGCTCAGGGGAAATAAGAAAAAATCAGGCGTTTGCAGCCTTTGCCAAATCCGGTTGCTCGGAGGCCGATTCCGCTGCTCTGGCCGGTTTCCGACGGCCCGTCGATGCTTTGTACAAATCCAACAGCGCGGCGATCGCCCCGTTTGAAACCAGCAGTGCGTCTGCGAGCTGGGCTTTCGCGACCGCACGCAGGGCGGTAACTAGCGGAGGATTTGAGGAGCCGGCAAGCAGCCTGCTTGCCCTGACAGTGAGAGTGTCCCAGTCATGCCATTCGCCGATGGCGTCTTGCATCTTCTTGAGTTGATCAATAACGGCTTTGGCCTCAGGTTGTGCACCTGCCATCTCCGCAACATAGCGGATGTTTTTGCACTGGAGGCGATATGCGTGCAAGACTTTTTCCGAGAGTGCGCCTTCTGAGAGCGACAGGCGAGAGAACATGCCAAGCGCTCTGGAAACCGGATCAAAATTGTGGCTGTGCAACTCAGGATTCTGGGCTGCGCGACGCAGGCGTTTACGCAGTTCCCGAGAGGAGCGAGCGTCGAGAGCATTGGTTAGCTTCTTCTCCCATTTCTGTCGCTCGACTCCCAGTGCATCCACCAACTCGCGCTTGTCCTGGGAACCACGGTCAATCTTCAGAGATTTCAAGGCGGCCACCTGAACATCCAAATCGCGGATATGACCGGCACGCTTGCGGAGCTTGCTTAGCCGCTTTAGAAGCTTTTTCTGGCTGCGATCAGGCTTTGGCACTAGTTGCTCAAGCAGCGTCTCCAAACGCCGGATAGAGGTTCGGAAGTGATGGACGTGGTCCGGCTGGGCATGCCTGGCCAACCTGGGAATCAGACGTTCAAGCCTGCGAAATAGAGACTGAGTTCTAGAGGAATCTATCGGCATGGGTCAAATTCGGGCGCAGAAGCACGCTGCAGCTAGGTCCCAGAGCTCCTGCGTAACGAGGCAGCATTCTAGCACTCACGGGGAGTTCCTGAATGCCACATTAATGGTGCACCTTTTGACGGTCTCAGGAACCGAGATAGTGGAACACCATGGTGGCAACTGGCCATGGGGAACTATTAGCGCGACGCACGCTCAATCCGGAAGTCATAGCATCCAGCTTGAGTATCGCGGACGTGGAGGTATTTGACGTCTGAGCGGTCGAGGAAGGAGTCAATCATCGATTCGATATTCCCGTCTTCAACCAATTTTTCGGCGAGCAGAGTGCGATCCTGACCATAGGCGTTGATGGTAAGGCGGTGGGCGCGCATATCTTTAGGGAAACCGGCGTTTTCATCGTAGCGGGAGCAGGGCTCCGCATGGATAAAGATCGGCCCGGGCAACGGCAACTTCTCGACTGAGTAAAACGCGTCGTAGGTAAAGAGGATTCGTTTCTCTTCGCCGACGCGGAAGTCTCGCAAGCAGTGCCGGCAAGGGCCATATCCGCTGGCGATTTCTGTATGCGCAGGGTGGCCGTAACCCGGTGACTTCATAGTGCTACGCACCAGATCTGCTGTCTTTGTAGAGATTGCGATTACTCGAATGGTCGCCATGATCGGTCCTCCCGCTGATCACTTAAGTTGGATCACGATTGTCATATTGGCGCGCATGGTTAAGCGGGGCTATCCGGATCTTGCAGTCAAAGTGATGTGGCATTCCGAGTTGGCTTTAGTCTGCGGGGAATCTCTTCAGCCTGCAGGTACGGTGAGACTAGAGGGATTTCTCGCTTCGCTTGGAATGACAGCTTGGCTCGGAATGATGCGACCGCCGCGGCCACATGAACAATGCCGCGAGAGCGAGCCGCGGAATTGTAATTCAGCCCCTATTTTTGTAATCTTTCCCTCCCCGCATGTCCCTCCCCCAGCAGACAGACGACAACACAGACGCGCAGCCGTATCGGCCCAGAGATTTGCTTCTGATCGCCCTGTGGTGGGGATTGGCGGCCGGCCTGGGCGAAGGTTTTCTAGCGCATTCCTACATCTGGCGCGACCTGCTGCGTGCCGGAGCCGAGTTTGAGCCGTTGCTGTTTTTGGGCGCAGCGCTGATAGTGATTGCACTTAAAGGCGGCGTCTTCCGAAACAGCGCCGATTTGATGCAAGCGACCTTTTTGTTTTCCGGACTGGCGCTCTTCGCCTGTATCACTCGCGCGCAGACGGAAACTACACCTCTGATTGTTCTTTTGGTATCGGTGGCTGCTGCTTCCCTGGTGGGCTTTTTGTCATTCCTTTGGGGGCGAAGCATGCTGAGGTGGCAAAAACGTAGTTTGCCGATACTGGTGCTGGCCGCCCTATGGTGCATCATTGTATTTCCCATCAGGCAGCAGCTTCATGAGCGGCGAGATGCGGCGCGGCTGCCGCCCCAAACTACGGGCCCTAACGTCGTGGTCATCGTGGTGGACACGCTTCGCGCAGATCACCTTTCGACGTACGGATACGCGCGACCGACCAGCCCTTACCTGACGCGGCTCGCCGCCGAAGGCACACTTTTTGAAAACGCGATTGCGCCTTCCTCCTGGACCTTGCCGGTACACGCTTCGTTGCTCACAGGACTGTACCCTTCGGCGCACGGTGTGGAGAGCGACGGCGCGCTTCTCGGATGGGACTACCGCACCCTGGGGGAAGCGTTCATGGCGCGGGGCTACAGGACCGCCGCGTTCTCCGCCAACACATTGCTGTTTTGCCGCCGACGAGGGTTTCGGCGCGGCTTTATTCACTTTGAGGACGATTTTCAATCGTTGGGCAGCAGCTTCGCGCAAACTTTTTACGGCGACTTGATCAAACACCTGGTGTTCAGCCTGCAGCTTAAACGCGATCTTTTCGGCCGCCGCAGTGCGGCCGAAATCAACGACCATGCCCTGCGCTGGATAGATGGCGATCGCCGTCCCTTTTTCATGTTCTTGAATTACCTGGATGTGCACGATCCCTACCGGCCGCCGGAACCGTATCTGCATCGTTATACCAATATGAAGGACCCTCGTAGCCGGGCCTCCGAACATTGGGCCTGGTTTGAGCGGGTCACGCCGCAACAACGGCAGGGGATGCTGGACGCATATGACGGCGCCATCAATCTGGTAGACGATCAGATTCAGCAGCTACTGCAGCAGCTGAAACAGCGCGGCCTGGACCGCAACACGATGGTGGTAATCACCTCAGACCACGGCGAAAGTTTCGGGGAACACGGGTTGATGACCCACGGCAGCTCTCTTTATCGCGAGCTGATACACGTCCCGCTGATTTTTTGGGCGCCGGGTCGGATACCCGCAGGCCGGCGAATTGACACACCGGTGAGTCTAACTTCACTGCCTGCGACACTTCTGGAGGAAGTGGGAGAGGCGCGCCACTCTGACTTCCCCCAGACCTCGCTCCAGCGTTTGTGGAATGGATCGGCGGCAGCGTCCGGCATGCCCGATCCCATTTCTGAATTGGCCCAATTGAACTGGAGCCCGAGTTTTCCCAATTACTACGGGCCGATGGAATCCATCACGACTGCGCATTGGCACTACATTCGCGGAGGCCAGTTCAAAGAGGAGCTGTTTCGGTGCTGCAGCGATGAGGCGAAACAGGTGAATCTGGCTGGCACTCCGCTCGGCAAGAGCGTCATCCCTCAATTAGCCAAGGAACTAGACTCAAACATGCCAAGACCAGACGGGGAGAAGGCCGGCGACCCGTAACTAACCAGGGCTCACGAATCCCCTCGTATGTCACTTGCTGGTCGCCGACTTTTGCGCAGCCAGAAATTCATCAACATTGTTCTTGTCAATCAGTGTGGCTCCAGTATCCACAAAAGCCGGAACAGGGGAGAACGGGTCCTCTGCCCAATTGCGGTTTAGAGGTTGAAGCGCATGATGGTGCAGATCGTCGAGCAGCTTCATCCCCACGAATGCCATGGTGAAAGGCTTCTGAGCGATGGTCGCGACGATGGCCCCTCGCTTGATCGCGTCCAGAGTTTCGGCATCGGTGTCCATTGCCACTACGGTCTTGCCTTTCACGTTATAGCGGTCCAGGACGTTGGCGACTTCCTTGCCGGCTTGCGCCTCCAGGCAGACAAATGCATCCACTTTGTCTTTCTCTTTACCGATGATCTCCTGGGTGGTATCGAAGGCCACGCGAGGATCGCCATGAATGTCCACGATGCGCGCGATTTTTATCTGTGGATAGCTGGCAAATGCGTCGCGATAGCCGCGCAGACGGTCGTCTAGATTGGACTGCCCGGGCATGGTAAAAACCACGACATTTCCCTTTCCGTGCATCTGGCTGGCTGCAACCTTGCCCCCCATCATCCCCGCCTGATAGTTGTTGGTTCCGATGAAGAATAGCCGTTTGCTGGAGGGGGAATCTGAATCCAGAGTAATCACCGGAATACCGGCAGCAATGGCCGCGTCAATCTCGGGCTTCATCAGCTCGGGATTGGCCGCAGACAGCAGAATACCGCTGGCTTTTTGGCTGACCGCGTTCTGAAACTCCTGTTGCTGCGCTTTGGGATCGTAAGTGTTGGGTCCGGCGAATTCGACCTTCACCTGAAGCTGCGACCCTGCCTGGAAGAATCCTGCCTTGGCGGACTGCCAATACGGCACCTGGAGGTTCGCCGAGATCAGGTAATACTTTTCGTCGCTGCTATGTTGTGAGCCGCAGTTGAACAATGGGAGCAGCAATAGGCTGATCAGCGCAAAATGCAACAACCTTCGCGAACATTCCATCGGAGTCCTCCTGGGACACTTGCTATTTGCTGGGCGCGGTCAAGGCCGCCAGAAATCTGGTTTGGCATTGGTTCGCCAGGGATTGCAGTTCATAGAACTCGGGAAAGCGGCGCAATTTTACCAGCAGCGGGTCGGCTTGCAGCGCCGATGATGCGCAATAATTCTGTGCGATGGCGCTGCGCAATAGCGTGATGGCCAGCTCGTGCTGGTCGCAAAACGCCAAAATGGAAGCCTGGTAATACTTGACTTCCGGATCACGCTCGCCCCGCAAGGCGGACTCGTCCTGTTTTACCGCGGAGGCCACATCGGAATGCGAAAGGCAGGCTTGCAGAAGGCTGCGATGCCAAACCGGATTGTTCGACATCTTCTGCGCAGCCAGCTTGGCTTCGCCCAATTTTCCATCACGTAGAAGCACTCCGGGAAGCAAGTCGTTAAAGAATTCCGAACCGGCATCAAGGCGCAGATATTGCAATGCCTTGTCGGTTTTCCCGAGTTCCAGAAATGTGAACGCGCAGGAGCGAAAATTAAAGTTGGTGGAATCGAGTGCCAGAGCCGCGTCGCATTCGTGGGCCGCCGCCTCCAGCAGCCCCGCGTACCTGTAAACATAGGCGACGGTGAAATGCGCCTCAGAGCTGTCTGGCCGCTGCTTCAGTAATGCTTCAGCATCCGCCGCCTTGTCCAGCTGTCCCCACTCGATGCGGTTGGTGGTCAGCGCGGCCGCGGCGCTGACTAGATTGCGGTCCAGCTTCAACGCTTGTTGCAGCGCGGAATTGGAGCGCTGGTACGCAGCATCGCCTCCGTCAGAATAGGCGGCGTCGTAGTAATACCGTTTTCCCAGCGCATCCCACACCGACGCATATTTCGGATCAAGTTTGGCCGCCGCCTCCAGCAGGGTGATTGCCTCTTTGTTAGGAACGGGATCATGCGGGATCGCGATGCTGCGCAGGTATAAGTCATACGCTTCGGCGTTCTTGGGCCGGGTTCCCGCTTCCGATGGCCGGCTCGTGATCCCAAACCTCGGGACCAAGCCTTGGCGGATTTGCGCCAGCAACTGGTCTTGGAGCGAAGTCAGATCGTGGGCGCCGCTGGTGACCATCCCCTGCCATATGACGTGGTTTTTGGGGACATCAATCGCTTCCAGGGTGACTCGCAACTGCTCTCCCTGTTTCACGTAATGGCCCGTCACCAGGGTGGAGACGTGAAGCTGCTGGCCTGCCTGTTGCGGACCAAGGTTTGCGTAGCTCTGAGACATCTCCACCGGGCGAATCTCCACCGAGGGCAAATAGGTCAAAAGATTGGCGGCCTGGTCGGCCAGAGCGAAACGCAGGAAATCAATACTCTTGTCCCCGCTGATGTTTTGGAATGGAAGCACCGCAACGGTGTGGGAACCGGTGGGGGCCTGCCGGCCACGCAACTTCACCAATGCCGCCGTAGTCACGACCAGAGCTGCCACCAGGACCGCGACCCCTCCCAGCACGAAGTAATTGTGAAGCCAGCTTGAGCGTTGGAAGGTCTTGCTGGGCAGGCGGGGAACCAAGCCCGACTTCTTTAATGCCGCGGGCAGCAAGCCGGACTCGCTCTCGCGCTTTAAGCGCAGTAGATCGTTCCGCAATTCTGAAGCACTCTGATAGCGGGCTTCGCGCTTTTTCTCCAGTGCTTTTCCAATGATGTGTTCGAAATCGGTGGGCAGGCCGGAATTCACGGCCAGCGGCGAAACCGGTTTCTGCTTCAGAATCGCGCTCAGCGTGAGCACCACATTGTCGCCCACGAATGGCTTCTGCCCAGTGGCCATTTCATACAGGACCACGCCGAAGGAGAACAGGTCGCTGCGCGCATCTACTTGCTCACTGCTCACCTGCTCGGGCGACATATACACGGCTGTGCCCGGGACTGTCCCCAAGGCGGTCATGGAATCCTCAAGCGCGCCGGAGGAGGCGCCATCTCCCGCGCCGCCATTCTCTGACGCGGTCACCTTGGCCAGTCCGAAATCCAGGATCTTCGCCTGGCCACGTGGAGTGATGACAATGTTGCCGGGCTTGATGTCGCGGTGAACGATGCCCTTGGTGTGGGCAGCATCCAGCGCATCGGCGATCTGCACGCCGAGATCGAGCACCGTCTCAAGCGGCAAGGGTTTGCCGTGAATGCGCTGCTTGAGGCTCTCGCCTTCCAGAAGCTCCATCACGATGAACGGCTTATTGGCATGCTCGTCAACTTCGTGAATGGTGCAGATGTTGGGGTGGTTCAGCGAGGATGCGGCACGCGCCTCGCGCAAGAAACGGTGCAGCATCTTCGGATTGCCGGCCAGATCTTCGGGGATAAACTTCAGGGCAACACGGCGGCCGAGTTTAATATCCTCGGCCTCGTACACCACACCCATACCACCGCTACCGAGCTTGTGCACGATGCGGTAATGCGAAATGGTGTCGCCCAGCATGGGCTATCCAGTGCCCGCCATCTTAGGAGGAGGATGGAAGGCAAGTCAATCAGATCTGCTTCCACTCCATAAAAGCCAGTTCGTATAATCCGCCGGCGCGGGTGATCGGACACGTGATCGCACTGCTCTTCGGAGCTGACCCGAAGAATGAACTCGACGATGATAGGGCGCGCCTGAAGTCCCTTTTCTAGAACGGAAAAACCGCCGTGCACCACCACAAACTAAGCAAAGAAGAAGCGGAACGCGAACTGGCCTGCAAGCGAAAGAAGCAAGAGCTTGCAAGACATCAGTCCAACAGTTTGCCAGGCGAGGTCACATAAAAGTTGCAGTCGGCTTAGCGTAGGCCGGCAAGCTCCTGAAGTCGGTGCCAATTCAGCAAACGATCGAGCTGTGCCTTGGCAAGGAATTCGTCGGGGCTGCCGTCAGCTGCGAAGTGGCGTCCAAAGCGGCCTTCAGTTCTCGCGAAACTTATGAAGTTAACCGGTTCGCTGTTGCGAGGATCAATGTACCAGTCATCCTTCATGGCAGGATTGCCTGCCAGGCTTAAACACTCGCGCATGCGCTCGCCGTTGCGCGGGTCAAACACCAGGAGTGGAAACGCCCGTGATTCGACTGCCAGCTTCGCCTGTGTAATGGAGTGATCATCAGCAACTCCGTGCTCCGGCGGGCACGTGGCATAGCAAACGACCACGGCTGGGCCAGGGTAATCATTGGCTGCCATGATGCTCTTATAGAAGTGCGCAAGATGCGCAGTGGTCGTTTGAGCTACAAAAACATTGGGGTGCATTAGCAGGATTTGGGCAAGCTCTTTGCGCCGTTCCATCTTTCCGGACTGCGCCTTTCCAACCGCGGACATTTTGGCGTCTTGCGAAGTAAACGTTGCAGTTGAGCTTTGGCCACCGGTGTTGGAGTAAACCTGGGTATCGAGCACCAGCACCTTGATGTCGAGGCCGGACATTAACATGCGCGAGAGTGACTGAAAGCCGATATCGTACATCGCGCCATCCCCGCCTAGGACCCAGAGCCGCCGTTCCGGATGTCCCTCCTGGTTCCAACGCAGACGGATGCCCATTGCATCGGCCGGGGCGTTCTCGAACAGCGAATTCGTCCACGCCACGGCATAAGGATTGAACGGGTAAGTCGAGCCATAGACAGTATTGCAACCAGTGGCGGCGACAATGCCGATGTTCTCCTGTCCATAGACAAAGCCCGTCGCTGCCAGCATCATGCGAATCGCAGTGGTTTCGCCACAACCCATGCACGAGCCGGCGCCGCCTGCAAAAAGCTGCGAGTCGCTGGTGAGCATCATGTCACCAAGCGATTTCTCGTTTACAAAGTGGCGAGGAGTGTTGGGAAGTTCTCGGTGCAGTTGCATGGCACGGTCGTAAAGATGCAGATCAATGGTTTCTTTCGGCACCATTCGGAGCGCCTCGTGACGCGCGCAGGCCACCACACACTCGCCACAGCCCTTGCACTTATCAGCATCAACGAAGATGCCGAACAGTCCACCTGCCTGGCCACGTCGCACAAATAATTCGTGATACTTGGAGGTAGCAACCAGCTGCGATCGCAGAAACCCCGCGTCGCCGTTGGCCTTAATCCGTCCGAGGGCAGCATCGAGCGCTTCTGGTTCGGCGACTTTGGCCAGAATGGCAGTATCGGGGCACACGTTCACACATTCCATGCAGCCCACGCAGGCGCTGGGCAGAAACTGAGGAATCTCGGGAGCCAGGTTGCGAAAGCTGCGCTGCGTGGCGCTGGCAGGAGGCATGAAGCTGCGCGCGACCGCTTCATCAGCCGGCAGTTCGGCTTCACGCCCAACTTTGTAGCAGCCAATTATGCGCTCGCAAAAGTTTACCGGGACTACTCCGTCCCACGCCTGAGACGTCTGAAGAACATGCAGCTCATTTTCAGATCGGTCTTCGAGAGGCTCGCCCTGAATCGGCCCCTCCGGTAGCTCAAGTTCTTTAATCTCATCAAAACCCCGCCGTGCTGCGCGGACATTGTCTTCAACTACCCGACCGCCGCGCTTGCCAAAATACTTGGTCAGGCTTTTCTCCAACGCCGTGAAGAGCACGTCTTTAGTTAGAACGGCCGGGGTTAGAACGGCCTGCTCTGCAAAAGGCGTGAGGCGCAGGAAAGCTCCCAGCAATACGATGCCTTGCATGCGCACCTGCAAATCGGGACGGCTGGAGGTTTCGCGGGCTATGCGTTGGGCATCAATGATAAAGACCCGCAGCTTGCGTGCTCGGATTGCAGCCTTGGCTTTGGAGGGCAAACTCTTCCAGGTTTCTTCCGGCACCAGGGCGGATTGCAGATAGACAATCCCGCCATCACGAAGCCCTTGCAAGGGATCGTCGGTGCGAAATGCGCTGGCGTCCTGCACGGCCACAAACTCTACGTGCTTTAATTCGGCGTGCAGGCGCAAGGGCTGTGAGGAGAGCGTTAGGTAGTAATTGGTGGGCAAGCCTTTCTTCTCCGAGCCATACTTAGGAAACGCCTGCACATCAAGTCCGAATAGATCCGACGCCACATTTGCTAGTACCTTGTTCGTAGTAACGGACCCAAATCCGCCTACCGAATGGCCCCTCAACGAATATGCGCCACTGGGACGCACATCCGGGTCCAGTGCCGAGTCAATCGCTTCGGAATGGTTGACGCCGAGCACAAAATTGCGCTTGCCGCCGCCACACAACATATTTTCGAATGCCGCCACGATATGCCCAGGGCGCACGTCGCGCCCGCCCAAGCCAGCTACGCCGCTGTACACTTCGGGCATGATTTCAAACGGTTGACGCCAGCTCTCGAGGAAGTAATCCGCCAAGCAGGCCTTCACGTCGGTGGTCAGCGGGTTTGACTGTCCCAGGGGACAATCGCAACGCTCGATGACGCTTATGCGGCGGCACGATTTCACCAACTCCGCCAACTGCCGCGAGGGAAACGGACGGAAGCTGAGAATGGAAATGCAACCCGCGCGAATACCGTTCTCTCGCAGGTAATCAACCGTCGCTTCTGCGGTCTCCATCATTGAACCCATGCCAATCACGGCGTAATCGGCATCGCTCATGCGGTACGGCAGCACCGCCGAATAATGCCGGCCCGTCAACCTGCCGAATTCTTCAAAAGCCTGATCCAGGACCGGCGCGATGATTTGATAAAAGTAACGCTGCGCTACCTTGCCTTTCATGTAGCTGTCCTGGTTCTGAACGCATCCGGTAAGGATCGGTTTGTGAGGATCAAATAGATTGCGGAGGTGCTTCTGGGGCGCGCCCACAAACTCCCGCATCAGCTCGGGTTCCGGCAGTTGTACGGTCTGCACCGTGTGGGTGGTCAAAAAGCCATCTTGTATGTTGAAAAAAGGCGTCTCCGTCTGCTCCGCCACCCGCCGGGCAATCAGCGCCAGATCACAGGCTTCCTGTGCATTCCGGCCGAACAGCATGCCCCAACCAACATCGGCCACGCCCATTACGTCATCGTGTCCACAATGAACGTTCAAGGATTGCGAAGTAAGAGCGCGTGCACCGATATGGAAGACCACGGGCAGGCGCTTGCCGCTGATGACGTACAGGACCTCTTTCATCAGGATCAGCCCCTGGCCGGAGGTGAAATTGGTTACGCGTCCACCGGCCAGAGCATAACCCTCGCATGCGGAAGCAGAGCTGTGTTCCGATTCCGGTTCAAGGAATTGGAGAGTCTCTCCCCAAAGGTTCTGCTTGCCATTGGAAACCTCAGCGGCAAAGCCATCGCCCATCGGGGTGGAGGGGGTAATTGGATAAGCGCATGCTGCCTGCGAGATATGCGATTCCACCCAGACGACTGCCCCTGAACCGTCAGTGGTGGACCGAAGGCCTGGAAACTGCGGCGGCACAACCTCCAAAACTCCCTTTTCCCCAACGATTGCGGAACTCATGTTCTCTCCCATTTGCTCGTCAACTGGCGCTGGCAGTGCCCTTCAGCGCAAGTCAACTCGCCTGCTGCATGTGTAATAGGGTGACGCAAGGGGCGCGAACCCAGCGTGACTGCTGTCACACGGCGATGTGCTGCGGGTCACGCCCGGGAATTGGCTTAAAAAAGAGAGCGTAAGTGCTTTACATTCAGCAACAAAGCTAGATCGGGAGCAGGAATCTTTTGGGCATGATTGGCCAGGGAAACACCATCGCGCCGCTCCAGCAACGGTAAGAGAAGATACACTCTGGGCAAATCGTGCTCGTTGATGGAGTCCGCAGGAGAGCCCAGGAATTCGGTCATGGGTGAGCGGGTTCTGAATCCACCCTCGGGCTGACTCAAGGGCTAGTAGAATTGCCCATCACTCACCTGACGGATCCACTTCAGGTGGAAGCAGCCCCAAGTTGATCAAGCGGAAGCGCATCGCCAGACGCGAGACTTTGTACAACGCCGCGAGGCGCTGTAATGCGTCGTCATCGAGCATGCCGAATTTATCCACGTCTGGACGCAGCATGTGCTCCGGCATAAGAAGTTCGGCAGCGAACCGATTCGCTTCAATTTCGTTCCAGTCCACTCCTTGTGAAGACACGTGGTTCCGCCAGCTGACTCGGAAATCGGTGTCAACATGCTCGATACGTTCACTGCTGTCTTTATAATGAAGAATGAAATGCGCGAGTTCGTGCGCAATCGTAAACCGCTGGCGGTTCGGATGCTGGTCGGGATTCACGGCAATGTAGAACCCTCCGTTCTCCCGCACGATCGCTCCAAAAATGTCGCCAGTGGCTGAAAGACGAACCGGTGTTATCCCGTAGTGCTGAATTATTGCTTCCAGCGGAATCGGACGATCGGATATCCGGCACTCATCTAGAACTTCTTTAGCTGTCATAGGGGATGCCCCTCTTATCCGCTGTGACCGGTTGCCAGTCTGCGGACTTCATCCGCATACGCAAGCTTTTTATCCTGCGTCTCGGTTGTACGGATTTGCTGTAGCTCAGGTGTTGACGGCACGAGGTCGGACACCTTCACGCCCAATCTCTCAGCAAATTGCAGCACCTGATGCAACAGCACGCGTTGCTTACCACTTTCGATGTTGGCGATGGAGGACCGGGTTAGACCCGAGAACGTTGCTAGCTCCTGCTGGGGAACATTCCTTTTTTCACGTATTTCACGAAGCTTGCGGCCGAAGACAGGATAGACGGCTTCAGGAGAACGTGCTGAGGGCACGGTTCGATTATACCGTACTGTCAAGAGGTTGCCACCACTGAATCTAGCCCGTTAATAGTTTCCATTGGCAACATAAGATTTCCATTGATTTACTGTGGCATTCTGGATTAAGGTTCTTCTCAATCCCTCAATCAGAGGGCGAAGGAAACCAAAATTATGTCGGAAAACACCAAACCATCTCACCCGGAACATCCACCTCACCCACCGCACCCACCTCATCCCGGACGCGACGTTCACCCGCCACGCCCCCATGGGACACCCCCGATGAGGTGTAATTGATGGATTTCGGCTTGGTCGAGGCAGCTCAAGCACAACTTCAACGTTGGTACCCGCAATTCGATTCCGTTGTGCCTCCACAGGGCACGGCTGCCGTGCGTGCCTGGCGCGGGCGCATCCAGCCGTTTCCGGACGGAACCGAGTTCGCGGACGTAATGGCTCACCTCCAAGCCGGGGAAACAGTCCGGGTAGAGCGGGATGGCAGGCTTGCCCATCCACAACGGTGCAAGAAAACACACAATTTTTCCATAGGCTTTGCGGGTGCGTTTACTCGCTCCTTCGACATCATACTTCTAACCTTTGAGGGATCACGTCATCCAAGGGTTTATGCGGTCTCTCCAGAGATCTCCCGACGTGCATTCCCTTTCCACCCCCACCTTCGGGATGACCAGCGTGCAATCATAGACGGTAAACCGCTCATTCCCCTTTGTGTGTACCTCGCCAGCGACGGCGTGCTACAGCGTGACGCAATGGAGCTGGTTCACACACTGGACTACACAGCGATGTTCTTAGCAAAGCATTTAGTCTGGGCTACGACGTGTTTGTTAACGCGTTTCAGTATTGATGACGCGCCTCAGACCTTATCATCAGACCCAGTTCTCTCAACGTTGATGCACCGAGGGCAGGTTTTCGATGGCACCGATGCCGTATTCGCCTGGCACTATAGAACAGACGCCAGTCCGAAAACGATGCAGCAGCAGATAGAATCATGGTTTGAAACTGGTTACTGGTATGCGTTGTGGCCAGCTTCGTGGGTTGGTCCTGCCGCTCCACATGATGTGGACGAGCTGCTTCAGCAGATCGACTACGATGCCGAATGCCCTTGCGGTAGTGGCCAGCGTTACAGCGATTGTCATCGTGAGGAACATGAACTCGCGGTGGCGATCCCGAGGTGAGCTATTGCCGGCAGATTCTTGTGCTTGAAATGGACTACAAACGAATCACAGAGTTGCCACAGGGTTTGACATCAAGTTCAGTAACACGTTGCGTCACTGCCTGAACCCGCCCACCCCGAAATAAAACTTATATTTAGCGACTCTGAGATAGATGGTGCCGAAGAAGGGACTCGAACCCCCACACCCTTGCGGGTACATGGACCTGAACCATGCGCGTCTGCCAATTCCGCCACTTCGGCCCGGAGCGTGTCGCGGGACACTTAGAACCAACAGGAAAGAAATGCTCCATTATT